>NZ_JBSGXP010000052.1:0-50154 GCF_053610105.1 Kitasatospora sp. NPDC054939
CACGGGCGGGGAGCCCGTGGCCGCCGGGTGGTGCGGTGGAGGTGGATCAGATGTGGGTGGTGGAGCCGCAGGCGGCACCCGGGAGCTGCAGGAAGCCGTGGCTCTTGATGGTCGGGCCGCCGCTGGTGCAGATCCAGCCGGTGGTGCCGAAGATCGCGCGCAGCGCGGTGCCCTGGGTGGTGGTGGCGGTCCAGTCGGCCTCGCGGACCACGTTGTAGACCACGCGGCCGTAGGAGGTGGAGGCGAAGCTGCTGTTGATGGTCTTGGCGACCGTGTTGACCGGGGCGATGCCGTTGATGGAGCGGATGTCCAGCGCGCCGGGGGCGTCGCTGCCGGAGGCGTGGCCGAAGTAGACCTGGCCGATGTAGTGGGCGACGGAGTACGGGACCACGGTGTTCGGGTCGTTGAGGACCGGGTCGGTGCCCTGGTTCTCCTGGGTGCCGGTGGTGACGCAGGAGCCCGGGGTGGTGACGCCGATCGCCTTCAGGAAGAAGGAGCGGGTGCCGGAGTTGACCTGCGGCAGGTGCGGCTTGATGGTCGCGTTCGGCAGCGCGGCGTTGATCTGTGTCCAGTTGGTGGTGGTGCACTCGTAGATGCCCTTGAGCTGGGCGGTGGTGAGGTTGGCCGGGGCGTTGCCGCCGGTCTTGCCCGCCCAGGAGACCGCGTCCTTGGCGAAGGCGACGAAGATGTCGGTGACCGGGTCGCCGGTCTGCGGGCCGCGGGAGGAGCGGGCGAAGTCCACCGTCGCGTTGGTGTTGGCGTTCAGCGCGGTGATGCCGGCGCCGGAGCCGTTCGGCCGGGTGATGGTGGCGGCACCGGTCTTGGGGGTGATCGGCGAGGTGCCGGTCGAGTCCCAGCTGTAGAGGCGCGGCGAGGTGGTGTTGCCGATGCCGGTCAGGTAGGCGTTGTAGCCGCTCGACAGGTCGTTCAGCACCGTCTGGGTGGTGTCGGAACCGGTGCCCACGATGTCCTGGGCGGCCGGGGTGACGGTCGGGTCGGCCAGCGCGGTACCGCTCGCGATGGTGGCGACCGAGGTGGCGATGGCGGCAACGGCGAGCAGCTTGGCAGCGGTCTTGCGCATGATCCTGTTCCTCCGGTGGGAGAGACGTGCATCGCTGTGCCCGGGCCCTGGTCGGGGTTCCGGGGCCGGCGTCCGCTTCCGCGGCGGCCCGTCCGGCAGGACCAGATCCTGTCCGCCGCGGCGGTTGCGCCGGAAGGGCGGTCGAGCCGCGCCGGCAATTGTCGACTCATCGGTTCGGAGAGGTTTAGGCACTGGTCAGGACGGCCTCGGAGGGGGACGAACCCGCAGGTGGGGGCCGGTCGACGTTCTTCTCCCGGTGGCGGTTCGGGGTGTTGCCGGAAACCTGCGCTTCACCGGGACGGCAGGTGTCGGGAAGGGCGGTGCGAGTGAGGCGGTGCGCGGAGGGCGGAGGCCGCGGGGCGGGGCGACGGGCCGGGGGCCGGGGTCAGAGCGCGAGCGGCCGGCGGCCCTTCCGTGACTCCTCGCCGACCCAGCGCAGCCCCGCGAGGAAGCTCTCCACCCCGGCCCGGCACTGGTCCCGCCGGAGGTAGCCGCGCGCGCTGCGGGCGACCGGCTCGGCCCCGCCCGGCCGGGTGCTGCGGACCGGCAGGTAGGCCGTCCAGATCCACAGCCGGCCCTCGCCCTGCCCCAGGGTGCACCGCAGCGCCGCGCGCTCGATCAGCAGTTCCCTTACCGCGTCGGCGAGTTCCCGGTCGTCGCGGTAGCTCCGCACGCCGACGCCCAGCTGCCGCCCGTTGGCGGCCCGCAGCGCCCAGCCGACGCAGCCGTTCGAACGGACGGTCAGCAGCTTGGGCCCACGCGCCTCAGCGGGCATCGGTGGGTCTCAGCCTCCGCTCGGCGCCGACCGGTCCGCCCCGCCCGGCGGGCGGGTTCGGGGGCGCGGGCTGCTTGGCCAGCAGCACCACGAACCGCCGGAAGGCGTTCTGGCAGGTCGCGTACCGCTCGTACGCGCGGCTGGAGCGCACCTCGGGCAGCGTCCGGGAACCGGGGATCACCCAGATCCACCCGATGCCGTCCCGGACGTGGGTGATCCGCGCGACCAGGTCGGCGGCGCCGGCCCGCAGGCCCTCGAAGCCCCGCTCGGCCTCGCCAGCCGTCGCGTACCCGGCCGAAGTCACCGCGACCACACGGCCGTTGGGCGCCTTCAGCTGCCAGCGGTAGCGCCCGTCCGGTGCCCGTTCGGCCCGGAACCCCCCTCGACCTGCCCCTGCTGCGGTGTGACCGCGGCCCGACGCGTCCACTGCTCCCCCAGTCCGGTTCCCCTCCGAGACGGGAGTAAAGCTATGTGTGCACACAAGCCCCCCGGAAGGGAGCGAAATCCACAACTTGCTCCGTTGGCCGGGAAGTTCTCCCTCGTTAAACTTTCACCAAGCACACACGGACGGAACGCGGCCTCCCCTTCCCGGGCACAGCCCGTTCGATGCCGCACACTCGCTCCGTCGGCGTCCGGCCGCTGCTCAGAGCCGCGCCGTCCAGCGGACCGTGGTTCCCTTTCCGTACGGACCGGTCTCGTGCCAGGCGTCGCCGCCCAGGGCCTCCGCGCGCCGGGTGAGATTGCTCAGTCCGCTGCGCCGCCCGCCGGCCGGGATGCCCACGCCGTCGTCCGTCACGGTCAGCAGCACGCCGGGGCGGCCGGCCCGCTCCAGCGACTGCGGGTCGCCGCCCACCGGACGGCCCTGGTCGTCCAGGTGCACGGTGGCGTCGATGTCCACCCCCACCCGGGAGGCACGGGCATGCCGGGCCGTGTTCGAGAGCATCTCCCGCAGGGCGGCCAGCAGTTGGCGGCCGGTCTTGTCGCCGACCAGGCTCTCCACCGGTCCGGTGAAGGTCATGGACGGCTTGAAGCCGAGCGCCGCCGCGGCCTGGCTGCCCTCGCGCAGCACCCGGGTGCGCAGGGTGTCCGGCGCGTCCCCGTGGCTGTCGTGCTGCAGGGCGTAGATGGTCGTGCGGACCTCCTGGATGGTGGCGTCCAGCTCGTCGACCGCGTTGCCGATGCCGACCTTCACCTCGGGCACCACGGCCCGCCGGGCCGCGCTCTCCAGCATCATCCCGGTGGCGAACAGCCGCTGGATCACCAGGTCGTGGAGGTCGCGGGCGATCCGGTCGCGGTCCTGGAAGACCGCCAGCCGCTGCTGGTCGCGCTGCCCCTCGGCGAGCCGCAGCGCCAGCGCGGACTGCGAGGCGAAGGTCTCGGCGAGCTGCTTCTCGGTGTCGGTGAACGGCAGCGCGCCCTTGGCCCGCCAGACGCAGAGGCCGCCCAGCACCCGCCCGGCGGCGACCATCGGCACCGCCATCGACGGGCCGAAGTTGCGGGCCAGCCGGATCACCACGGTCGGATCGGTGGACATGTCGTCCAGATAGACGCTCTCGCCCTTGAGCAGTTTCACGGCCACGCTGTTCGGCGGCATCAGCTCGCCCTGGAGGTACTCGGCCGCCTCGCCGCAGGCGTGCGCGACCCGCAGCTGCCCGTCCCCGGTCGGCAGCAGGATCATGCCGAGCGCGGCGTCCGCCAGCTCCCGCACCTGCTCGGCCGCGACGGTCAGTGCGAGCTGCGCCTCGTCGGTGGAGAGCAGCGCGGTGGTGACGGCGGCGGCGCCGGCGATCCAGCGCTCCCGGCGGCGGCCCTCCTCGTACAGCCGGGAGTTCTCGATGGCGACGCCGGCCGCCGCGGCGAGCGCGTGCACCACCTGCTCGTCCTCGGGGGTGAAGGCGCCGCCGCCCTTCTTCTCGGTGAGGTAGAGGTTGCCGAAGACCTCGTCGCGGATCCGGATCGGCTCGCCCAGGAAGGTCTTCATCGCCGGGTGGTCCGGCGGGAAGCCGGAGGAGCGCGGGTCCAGCCCCAGGTCGCTCAGCCGCAGCGGCTCGGGCCGGTCGATCAGCGCGCCGAGCAGGCCGCGGCCCTGCGGCAGCCCGCCGATCCGGGCCGCGCTCGCGTCGTCGACGCCGACGTGCACGAAGTCCGCCAGCCCTTGCCCGCCGGGGGCGATGACGCCGAGGGCCGCGTACCGGGCGTCGACCAGCTCCGCGGCGCCGGTGGCGATCCGGTGCAGGGTGGCGTGCAGGTCGAGCCCGGCGCCGACCGAGACGACGGCCTCCAGCAGCCGCTGCATCCGGTCGGTGACGGCCGCCGCCGACTGCAGCCGCTCGGACACCTCGGTGACCAGGGTGTCCAGGCCGAGCGAGGAGATCTCCGGCACCCGGTGCGGGACCGGGTCGGCGGCGGGCTCCCGCGCCGGGGCGGCCGGGACGGTGCCGGGCACCGGGAGGCCGGCGGGGCGGTCTGGCGTGGGGTCCATGCCTATGAGCGTAGTTTGTGCGGTTTTCGGGCGATGGCAGGACGCGACCGGCCCGCTCACCCCACGGCGGCCGCCTCGCGCCCGTCCACCGGGGCCGCCTCGCGCCCGTGCCGGGCGACCGCCCCGTCCGCCTCCCGCTCGCGCTCCAGCATCGCCCGCAGCCGGCCGTCCTCCCGCGCCGCCAGCTCCGACCAGCGGCCCCGCTCGGCCACCCGGCCGGCGTCCAGCACCAGCACCTCGTCGACCGTGGAGTCGTCCAGCCCGGCCAGCCGATGGGTGATCAGCAGCGTGGTCCGACCGGCCGTGGCGGCCAGCAGGTCGGCGGTCAGCGCGTCGGCGGTCGGCAGGTCCAGGTGCTCGGCCGGCTCGTCCAGCACCAGCACCGGGAAGTCCGCGAGCAGCGCCCGGGCCAGCGCCAGTCGGCGGCGCTGGCCGCCGGAGAGCCGGGCGCCGTGCTCGCCGACCATGGTGTCCAGGCCCTGCGGCAGGGACTGCGTCCACTCCAGCAGCCGGGCCGCGGCCAGCGCCCGGCGCAGCTGCTCCTCGTCGGCCCCGGGCCGCGCCAGCCGCAGGTTCTCCCGCAGCGAGCTGTCGAACACGTGTGCGTCCTGCGCGCAGAGCCCGACCACCCGCCGGACGTCGTCCCCGGCGAGCGCCCGGCTGTCCACAGCCTGTGGACGGCCGGCGGCGAAGGTGACCGCACCCGCGGCCGGCTCGACGAACCGCAGCAGTGCCTGGGCCAGCGTGGTCTTGCCGGAGCCGGACGGGCCGACCACCGCGATCCGTCGGCCCGGGGCGAGGTCCAGGTCGACGCCGTGCAGGGCGTCCTCGGCCCGGCCCGGGTGGCGCACGGTCAGGCCGCGCACCGCGATCGGCAGCGGCTGCGCGGGCAGTGCGGCCGGGGCGTCCGGCTCGGCGACCGGCGCCGGGGTGTCCAGCACCTCCGCCAGCCGCGCCGAGGCCGCCCGCCCGCGCCGGGCGGCCTGGGCCGCGAGCGGCAGCCCGGTGACCGCCTCGAAGGCGGCCAGCGGGGTCAGCACCACCACGGCCAGGCAGACCGGCGCCAGCGCCCCGCTGCCCACCCCGGCGAGCCCGGCCACCGCCGCCGCGGTCACCGTCAGCCCGGTCAGCAGCGTGATCAGGCCGGTGCCCAGCGCCGCACCGGCCGCCGCCCGGCCGGCCAGCGCGGTCAGCTCGGCGTCCGCGGCCCGGGCCGCGGCCAACCGGCCCGGGAGCGCGCCGGCCACGGTCAGCTCGGCGGTGCCGGTGAGCGCGTCGACCACCGACGACGCCATCCCGCCCCGCGCCGGGGCCTGCCGCCGCTCCGCCCCGGCCGACAGCCGGACCGCCAGCAGCGGCACCACGGCCCCCGCCAGCAGCAGGCCGGTGCCGAGCACCAGTCCCGCGGACGGCAGGAACAGCCCCATCGCCACGGCCGAGGCCAGCCCCACCACCGCCGCCACCATGGCCGGCAGCCGCCCGCGCAGCTGGTGGTCCTGCACCGCGTCCACATCGGCGACCAGCCGCGACAGCAGGTCGCCCCGCCGGAAGGCCGGCAGCCCGGCCGGGGCGAGCACGGTCAGCCGCCGGTACACCGCGGCGCGCAGGGTGCCGAGGGTGCGCAGCACCGCGTCGTGCGAGACCAGCCGCTCGGCGTAGCGGAAGACGCTGCGCCCGATGCCGAACGCCCGGACGGCGGTGACCGCCATCATCAGGTGCAGCACCGGCGGCATCTCGGAGGCCTTCGAGATCAGGTAGCCGGAGGTGGCCATCAGGGCGACCGCGCAGCCCAGGGAGAGGGCGCCGAGCAGCACCGAGAGCGCCGTCCGGGGCCCCACCGGGCGCTCGGCGGCCGGTTCCGCCGCGGGTTCCGCGGCAGGCAGCGGCGCACCGCCGTGGACGGCCGCGGCGGCCGGCCCCGGGGCGGCGGGGCGGGCGCCGGGCACCGGCTCCAGCCGGACCAGCCCGTCGGCCGCCGCCAGCAGGGCCGGCCGGTGGGCGACCAGCAGCACCGTGCGGCGGGGGTCGGCGGCCAGCGCGCGGACGGCGTGCACCACGGCGGCCTCGGAGCCGCCGTCGAGGTTGGCGGTCGGCTCGTCGAGCAGGACGAGCGGGCGGTCGTCGGCGAGCAGCACCCGGGCGAGGGCGAGCCGCTGCCGCTGGCCCGCCGAGAGCCCGGCGCCGTCCTCGCCGAGCCGGGTGGCGAGCCCGTCGGGCAGGCGGTCGGTGAACTCCCGGGCGTGCGCGGCCCGCAGCGCCTCGGCCAGCTCGGCGTCGCTCGCGCCGGGGCGGTAGAGGCGCAGGTTCTCGGCGACGGTGCCGGCGAAGAGGTGGGGGTGCTGCGGCACCCAGGCGATCTGCCGCCGCCAGCTCTCCGGGTCCAGCTCGGCGAGGTCGTGCTCGCGGCCGTCCGCGCCGGTGACCCGGACCGTGCCCGCGTCGGGTGCGGTGAAGCCGAGCAGGACGGAGAGCAGGGTGGACTTGCCGGTGCCGCTGGGCCCGGTGAGCGCGAGCGTCGCGCCCGGGCGCAGGGTCAGCGAGGCTCCGTCGAGCGAGGGTTCGGCGCGGCCGGGGTGCCGGACGGTCAGGCCCTCGATCCGGACGGTCGCCCCGGCCAGGGCGGGCGCGGGCACCGTGCCGCGGTCCGGTCGCGGGGTCTCCAGCACGGTGAAGATCTCGTCGGCGGCGGTCAGCCCCTCGGCGCTGGAGTGGTAGAGCGCGCCGACCTGGCGGATCGGGAAGTACACCTCGGGGGCGAGGACCAGGACCAGCAGCCCGGTCTCCAGGTCGAGCGTGCCGTTCACCAGCCGGAAGCCGATGGCGACGGCGACCAGCGCGACGGAGAGCGTGGAGAGCAGCTCCAGGGCGAAGGAGGAGATGAAGGCGATCCGCAGGGTCCGCAGCGTCGCCCGGCGGTACTCGGCGGTGATCCGGGCGATGGTGGCGGCCTGGGCACGGGCCCGGTTGAAGACCTTGAGCGTCGGCAGTCCGGCGACGACGTCCAGGAAGTGGTGCGAGAGCCGGGCCAGGGTCTCCCACTGGCGGTCCATCCGCGCCTGGGTGGCCCGGCCGATCAGCACCATGAAGAGCGGGATCAGCGGGAGCGTCCCGGCGATGATCGCGGCCGAGGCGGGGTCGGCGCCGGCGATCCGCAGCAGCACCACCACCGGGACGACCACGGCGAGGGCCAACTGCGGGAGGTAGCGGGCGAAGTAGTCGTCCAGGGCGTCGACGCCCCGGGTGGCGAGGGCGGCGAGCTCACCGGTGCGCCGGCCCGCCAGGTAGGACGGGCCGAGCGCGGTGGCGTGGTCCAGCAGCCGCAGCCGCAGGGTGGACTTCACCCGGGCGACCGAGCGGTGGGCGGTCAGCTCGGTGAGCCAGCCGACCAGCCCCCGTCCGGCCGCGGTGAGCGCCAGCAGCACCAGCGGGACGGCCAGGTCGCCGGCGGTCGCGCGCTGCTGGAAGCCGCGGACGACGATCTCGGCGATCAGGCCCGCCTGGACCACCACCAGCACGGCGCCGGCCGCCCCGAGGGCGACCGAGCCGGCCAGGAAGGTGCGGGTGGCCCGGGCGTACCCGAGGAGGCGGGGGTCGACCGGCTTCATCGTTCGCTCTCCGTGCTCTGCGTGCTCGTCCCGGCTGCCCGGGTCAGTGGTGTTCGACGGCGGCGGCCGGGGCGTGCCCGGGGATGTGCTGGACGCCGATGCGCCTGCGGAACACCCAGTACGTCCACGCCTGGTAGCCCAGCACCAGCGGGGTGAAGACCGCCGCCACGACGGTCATCAGCTTCAGCGTGTACGGCGAGGAGGCCGCGTTGGTGACGGTCAGGCTCCAGGCCGGGTCGAGCGTCGAGGGCATGACGTCCGGGAAGAGCGACAGGAAGAGCATCGCCACCGCCGCCGCGACGGTCACCCCCGACAGCAGGAACGCCCAGCCCTCGCGCGCCAGTCGGTTGGCGCCGAGCGCACCGGCCAGGGCCAGGACGGCGACCGTCGCGGCGGCCAGGCTCCAGCCGTTGCCGCGGTCCGCCTGGGTCCAGGCCAGGAAGGCCAGGGCCAGGACGGCGGTCACCAGTCCGAGCCGGAAGGCCAGGGCGCGGGCCCGCTCCCGGATCCCGCCGACCGTCTTGAGCGCGGCGAACAGCGCGCCGTGGAAGGTGAACAGCGAGAGCGTCACCAGTCCGCCGAGCAGGGCGTACGGGTTGAGGAGGTCCCAGAAGCCGCCGACGTAGTTCTTCTCGGCGTCGATGTCCACGCCGTGGACGATGTTGGCGAAGGCCACGCCCCAGAGGAACGCCGGGATGAGGGAGGTCCAGAAGATGGCGTGCTCCCAGTTGCGCTGCCAGCGCTCCTCGGGCCGCTTCGCCCGGTACTCGAAGGCCACCCCGCGGACGATCAGGCAGACCAGGATGATCAGCAGCGGGATGTAGAAGCCGCTGAACAGGGTGGCGTACCAGTCGGGGAAGGCCGCGAAGGTCGCCCCGCCGGCGGTCAGCAGCCACACCTCGTTGCCGTCCCAGACCGGGCCGATGGTGTTGATCAGCACCCGCCGCTCGGCGGTGTTGCGGGCCAGCGGCTTGGTGAGGACGCCGATGCCGAAGTCGAAGCCTTCGAGGAAGAAGTAGCCGGTCCAGAGGACGGCGATGAGGATGAACCAGACGTCGTGGAGATGCATGCGGTATCGGTCCTTTTCGTCCCGGTCGGCCTCAGTAGGCGAAGGCGAGGGGCTTGTCCGCGTCCTCGTCGGAGGAGGGGCCGCGCAGCGTCGGGTCCTCGGTGGGCGGCTGCTCGGACGTCACCGGGCCCGCCTTGGCGTACGTGACCAGCAGCTTCACCTCGATCACGGCGAGGATCGCGTACAGCGTGGTGAAGGTGGCCAGGGCGCCGATCTGGGTGCCGATGCCGACGTTCGGGGAGACCGCGCTCGCGGTGGTCATCAGCCCGAAGACGGCCCAGGGCTGGCGGCCCATCTCGGTGAAGATCCATCCGAAGCTGTTGGCGATCAGCGGGAAGCCCATGGTGAGGATGCCGATCCGCCAGCTCCACCTGGTGAGGAACGGGCCGAGCTCGCGGCTGCGGGTCAGCATCAGCCGGGGCACCTCGGTGGGACCGGTGCGGAACTCCGGTGCCACGAAGAGCTTGCGCCGGGTGGTCCAGAGCCCGACCAGGCCGGCCGTGAAGGAGGTCATCCCGAAGCCGATCATGAGGCGGAAGCCCCAGTAGGTCACGAAGATGCTCGGGATGTAGTCGGTCGGCTCGCCGCCGTACTTGGCGGCCTCGGCGGCGGCGGTGTCGTTGATGCCGGGCACCGACGAGCTGAAGTCGCTGTTGGCGAGGAAGGAGAGGATGCCGGGGATCTCCAGCTCGACCGAGTTGTGGCCCTCGGAGACGTCGCCGACCGCGAACACCGAGAACGGGGCGGGCGCCTGACTGTCCCAGAGCGCCTCCGCGGCGGCCATCTTCATCGGCTGCTGACGGAACATGACCTTGGCCAGCGAATCACCGCTGATCGCGGTGCCCAGGCCGAACACCACCGCGAGCACCAGGCCGAGGCGCAGCGAGGTGCGCATCACCGCGACCTTCTCGGGATCGGCGCCCGCCGGCTTGCGCTTGGCCTTCCACAGGTGGAAGGAGGCGATGCCGACCATGAAGGCGGCGCCGGTGAGGAACGCGGCCGTCAGGGTGTGCAGCACGACGGTGACGGTGGTGTCCTGGAAGAGGACGCGCCCGATGTCGGTGAGCCGGGCCTTGCCGGTGGCCTCGTCGATCGCGTAGCCGACCGGGTGCTGCATCCAGGAGTTGGCCGCGAGGATGAAGTACGAGGAGAGCACGGTGCCCAGCGAGACCATCCACATGCAGGCGCAGTGCAGCTTCTTGGGCAGCTTGTCCCAGCCGAAGATCCACAGGCCGATGAAGGTGGACTCGAAGAAGAAGGCGATCAGCGCCTCCATCGCGAGCGGGGCGCCGAAGACGTCGCCGACGAACCGCGAGTAGTCGGACCAGTTCATCCCGAACTGGAACTCCTGGACGATGCCGGTGACCACGCCCATCGCGATGTTGATCAGGAAGAGCTTCCCCCAGAACTTGGTCGCGTGGAAGTACTTCGCCTTGCCCGTCCGCACCCAGGCGGTCTCCAGCCCGGCCACGATGGCGGCCAGGCTGATGGTGAGCGGGACGAAGAGGAAGTGGTAGACGGTGGTGACACCGAATTGCCACCGCGCGATGGTCTCGTGAGCGATTGCCAGTTCCACGTCGCCCTCTCTCCAACCGACCCTGCTGCCAGGGCATCTCGGGACAAACTTCACCTAAGGCCGTAGACCGCTGCGTAACCGCGCAAGCTTGTCCGCTTGTGAACGTGAACACGTTCACAAGGAGCAGTATCCATCACCCTTACGGAGGAACTGCAGGCGGGGTGGGCTTGACACGGGAGGACGGATGCCGGGGTCGCCGGCCACGTCGTGCGCGGGCTGTGCGGACAGTCTGCGGATCGGGAAGCAGCGGTCACAACGAGCGACCGGGCGCACCCGTCGATGATCTTGGACGATCCGGCGCTTGACAACACGCGAACGGCCCGACCCCCGCCTCCCGGGCACGGACACCGGGGGCGCACGGTCGGACCGCGACGACTTTCGAGTGGTGGACGGACGGGTGGCGGACGGACGGGAGCCGATCCCGCCCCCGCCCGAGGACGGCTACGCCCGCTCCTCCCGCGGCCCGGTGATCTCCGGCCCGATGGCGAACCCCTTCGCCGGCCCCTCCGGGACGATCGCCTCCTCGCCGTACGGAGTCCGGGCGGACCGGGCGTAGGCCCCCCGCTCCGGGTCCGGCCCGGTGAGCACGGTGACCGCTCCGCCGTCGTCGAAGTCGTCGATGATCACGTACACCGGGATCCCGGCGACGGCGTAGGCGCGGTGCTTCTGGACCAGGTCGCGCCGACGGCTCTCACTGCCGGGCGACACCGTCTCGACGACCAGCGCGACCCCGGAGGCCAGGACGCCCAGGCCGTCGGGGTGTTCGATCTCGTCGGAATCGTCGGGTGCCACGAAGACATCCGGGATCATGACCTTGAGCCCGGCGATCACGTTGCCGTCCTGACCCGGGCCGTACCCGGTGCCTTCCAGGTACCTGCTCAGTGCTCGACTCACGCGCCTGTTGACGCTGAAGTGGCGGTGCCCGCCGGTGGGCGACATCGCGATGGCCCCCTCAATGATCTCGGCCCGGATCCCCTCGGGGACGTCCAGGGCCTTCCATGCCTGCCACAGCGCCTGGTCCACGTTCACGACGGTCTCCTCGGCTACGAGCGCGAACATTGAGACACCTCTCCTTCCCGTCCAGTCTGGTCGGCTCGCTCGGACCCCCACAAGCCGCAGCGGTGCGGTCGCACAGATCCTCGGAGCCGGCCCCGGAAGGGAGCCGGGTTCACCCGATCGGGGGTGCCGGGCGCTGGGTGGGGAGTTCGACGCGGAAGGTGGCGCCGTGGCCGGGGGCGGTGCGGAGGGTGAGGGTGCCGCGGTGGGCGTGGGTCAGCGCGGCGGCGATGGCGAGGCCGAGGCCGGCGCCGCCGCCGTCCTGGCGGCTGCGCGAGCCGTCCACCCGGTAGAAGCGGTGGAAGACCCGGGAGGCCTGGTCGGGGTTCAGCCCCGGGCCGGAGTCGGCGACCTCCAGCAGGCAGAGCCCGTCCGCCCGGCCGACGCCGATCCGGACCGGGGTGCCCGGCGGGGTGTGCTTGACCGCGTTGCCGACCAGGTTGGTGACCACCTGGCGCAGCCGGGCCTCGTCGCCGAGGACCGGCGCCGCGGCCGGGGCGCCCGTACCGCCCGGGCCGGTGAGCGCGACCGGGCGGCTGGGGTCGAGGGCGGTGAGGTCGTGCAGGGCGTCCGCCGCGAGGGTGCGCAGGTCCATCGGCGCGAGGTCGAGCGGGCGCTCCTCGTCGGCGCGGGCGAGCACCAGGAGGTCCTCGACCAGGGTGCCCATCCGGACGGCCTCGTTCTCGATCCGGCCCATGGTGCGGCTGACGTCCGCCTCGGTGGGCAGTGCGCCCATCCGGTACAGCTCGGCGAAGCCGCGGATCCCGGCGAGCGGGGTGCGCAGCTCGTGCGAGGCGTCGGCGACGAACCGCCGCATCCGGGCCTCGGACTCGGCGCGGGCCTCGAAGGCGGCCTCGATCTGGGTGAGCATCCCGTTGAGGGCGGCGGAGAGCCGGCCGACCTCGGTGTGCGGCGGCAGTCCGGGCATCCGGTGGGAGAGCTCGCCGGAGGCGATCCGTTCGGCGCCCTCCTCGATCCGCTGGAGCGGCCGGAGCCCAGCGCGGACGGCGAAGAAGCCGAGGGCCGCGATCAGCAGCAGGACGGCGCCGCCGATGCCGAGGAAGGCGGTACGCAGCCGGGCGACGGTGGTGTCGATGTCCTCCCGGGAGACGGCGACCATCAGGTAGCCGGGCGGGGGTGCGGCGTACGGCCCGCCGCTCGCCCCGGCCCGCTGCTGGATCGGCAGGACGAGCACCCGCCAGGTGCTGTCGCCGTGTTCGTCGTGCAGGTCGAACGGGGTGCCGGGATCGGGGCTGCCGGGGTGGTACGGCGCGAGTCGGGGCGCGGGCTCGCTCTCGCTCATCGGCTGGCGGACGACCTGCTGGACCCGGCCGTCGAGGGCGAGGACCTGGACGAGGTACTGGCTGGGCAGCGCCGCCATGGACTGGCCGGGGCGCCGCGTGGTGGCGCCGCCCGGCCCGGGGGTGCCGGAGCCGGCCCCGGTGCCGCCGCCGCTGCCGAGGCCCGGGCCGGTCCCGCCGCTGGTGCCGCCGCCGCTGCCGCCGGGGCTCTGCTGGCGGGTGTCGGCCCACGTCCAGCCGGCCTTGCCGGGGGCGCGCTGCGACAGCGCCTCGCCGAAGCGCTCCAACTGCTGGTCGAGGCGCTCCAGCAGCTGGACCCGGACGGTGCCGAGGACGACCGCGTCGCTGACGGCGAGTCCGGTGGCGACCAGGGCGAGGGCCAGCACCAGGAGCCGGGCGCGCAGCGACAGCCGGCTGAGCACGGACGCCGCCTGGCCGCGTCCCGGTCTCACTGCGGCGGACGGCGCAGGGCGTAGCCGATGCCGCGGACGGTGTGGATGAGCTTGGGGCCGTGCGCGGGCCCGGAGTCGAGCTTGCGGCGCAGGTAGGAGATGTACGACTCGACGATGGAGAGGTCGCCGCCGAAGTCGTACGCCCAGACGTGGTCGAGGATCTGCGCCTTGGAGACGACCCGGCCGACGTTGGCCATCAGGTAGTGGAGGAGCTTGAACTCGGTGGGGGAGAGCGCGACGGGCGTGCCGGCCCGGGTGACCTCGTGGGCGACCGGGTCGAGGGTGAGGTCGGCGACGACCAGCCGGCCGTCCTCGGAGGGTCCGCCGGAGCGGCGCAGGATGGCGCGGATCCGGGCGATCAGCTCCTCCAGCGAGAAGGGCTTGGTGACGTAGTCGTCCGCGCCGACGGCGAGGCCCTGCACCTTGTCGCCGACGCCGTCCTTGGCGGTGAGGAAGAGCACCGGCAGGTGGTCGCCGGGGCTGCCGTGGCCGGGGCCGGCGGCGGGGCCGGGGATCCGGCCGCGGCTGGTCTCCTCGCGCAGCCGTTCGACGACGGTGAAGCCGTCGAGGTCGGGGAGCATGACGTCGAGCACGACCAGGTCGGGGCGCTCGGCGGCGATGAGTTCGAGGGCTTCGGCACCGGTCGCCGCGGAGGCGACCCGGAAGCCGGAGAAGCGCAGCGAGGCGGAGAGCAGTTCGCGGATGTTCGGCTCGTCGTCGACGACCAGGAGGAAGGCCTCCCCGGGGCCGCCGGCCACCGCTGCGGTGCCTGCTGTGGTCACAGTGCCTTGCACGGGGGTGTCGCCTCCCGGTCGGACGATGGCATTCAACGCGAGGCTAGCCCGGGGAGGCTATGCCACATGGATGAATGTTGGATTAACACCTTATCGGGGGGATTTTCACCCGTCCCGCCCGACCTCATGCGGTCCGATGGTGTGCGGACATTCTCCCGGGTCCGCGCCGGGAGCTGTCGACCGGGCCGCTACCGACCGGTACCCGGCGCCGCGGCGGGACGCCCGTGGCGGGAGGGGCGAGAGCTGCGGAAGGGACGGCGGCCGGCCCGCCCCGGTCCGCCCGGTCCGGCACCGGGCCCGGACAGCACGACGGGGCGCGCCACGGCGGGCGCGCCCCGTCGGGCGGTTAGGCCCTGTCCGGCCGATCTTGCCGGACAGGGCCTAGCGGGTCAGGCGTCCAGCTCCTTGCGGAAGGCCTCGGCCACCGCGAGGAAGATCGAGTTGCCCGCGGTCTCGCCGATGGAGACGCGGACGCCCTCGCCGGCGAACGGGCGGACCACGACGCCGGCCTCCGCGCAGGCGGCGGCGAAGTCGGCGGTGCGCTCGCCCAGGCGCAGCCAGACGAAGTTGGCCTGCGAGTCGGTGGGGTTCCAGCCCTGGGCGCGCAGGCCGTCGAGGACCCGGGTGCGCTCCTCGACCAGCGACTCGACGCGGACCAGCAGGGCGTCCTCGGCGCGCAGCGAGGCGACCGCGGCGTCCTGGGCGAGCTGGCTGACGCCGAACGGCACGGCGGTCTTGCGCAGCGCGGTGGCGACCGGCTCGTGGGCGATCGCGAAGCCGACCCGCAGGCCCGCCAGGCCGTACGCCTTGGAGAAGGTGCGCAGCACGCAGACGTTGGGGCGGTCGCGGTAGAGGTCGATGCCGTTGGGCACCTCGGCGTCGCGGATGAACTCGATGTACGCCTCGTCGACGACGACCAGGATGTCGCTCGGCACGGCGTCCAGGAAGCGCTCCAGCTCGGCCCGGTGGATGGCGTTGCCGGTGGGGTTGTTGGGGTTGCAGACGAAGATCAGCCGGGTCCGCTCGGTGATCGCTGCGAGCATCGCGTCGAGGTCGTGGTCCTCGGTCGCGGTGAGCGGCACCGGGACGGGGGTCGCGCCGGCGACCTGGGTGATGATCGGGTACGCCTCGAAGGAGCGCCAGGCGAAGATGACCTCGTCGCCGGGGCCGGCCGTGGCGAGGATCAGCGACTGGGCGACGCCGACCGAGCCGGTGCCGGTGGCGATGTGCTCGGCGGGGACCCCGAAGCGCTCGGCCAGCTCGGCGGTGAGCCCGCCGACGGCCATGTCGGGGTAGCGGTTGAACGAGCCGGCCGCGGCGACCGCGGCGTCCAGCACGCCGGGCAGCGGGTCGTACGGGTTCTCGTTGGAGGAGAGCTTGTAGGCGTCCGCACCGGCCGGCTTGCCCGGCTTGTAGGTGGGGATGCCGTCCAGGGTCGCCCTCAGCCGGGGGCCCTGCGCTGCCGTACCAGTCACGACCTTGCTCCTTCTGTGAATGCTGATTCCCGGTACGTACGGGATCGCCGCCGCCCCCGAGAACACGGCGCACCCCGGACCACCCCGGTCGGGTGGCACGAACGATACCGACCGGCCTCACCCGTAGGAGTGAGATGCCCGGTCGGGTTACGGGTGCAGATCAGCCATTCTGCCGGGTTCCTTTGGCACATGTCAGAGGTAAGACGGCCGATTTCAGACGGGTATCGAAGGGGCGCGCCCGGGCTCACTCGTGGAGAAACGTATCTTCTAGGGCTCCCGATGCGCCGGTCACAGAGAGCTGTCAGGAGCCATACGATCGGTCCGCCATGACAGCAGCAGCCAACCAGAGCGGTCGGCGACCCACGACCTCACGGCGTCTGGAGCGGGCCGGCATCCGGGATGTGGCAGCAGCCGCCGGAGTGTCGATCACCACCGTCTCGGACGCGCTGAACGGGAAGGGCCGCCTGCCCGACGAGACCAGAAGCCGGGTCCGCGAGGTCGCCGAGCGCCTCGGCTACCGCCCCTCGGCCGCCGCCCGCACCCTCCGCACCGGACGGTCCGGCCTGATCGGGCTGACCGTCACCACCTACGGCGAGGAACCGTTCACCTTCACCGAGTTCGCGTACTTCGCCGAAATGGCCCGCGCCGCCACCAGCGCCGCACTCGGCCGCGGCTACGCGCTCGTCGTGCTGCCCGCCTCCTCCCGCCACGACGTCTGGGGCAACATCGCCCTGGACGGCACCGTGGTGATCGACCCGCCCGACCAGGACCCGCTGGTCAGCGAGCTGTACCGGTCCGGCGTGCCGGTGGTCAGCGACGGGAAGCCGGGCAACTGCCCGGTCACCGCCTGGGTCGACAACGACCACGAGGCGGCCGTCCTCGGCATCCTCGACCACCTCTCCGAGGCCGGCGCCCGCCGGATCGGCCTGCTCACCGGCACCAGCACCGACACCTACACCCGGCTCTCCACCGACGCCTACCTCGGCTGGTGCACCAAAGTCGGCCAGGAGCCCGTCTACGAGGCGTACCCGGCGCACGACCCGGCCGCCGGGGCGGTCGCCGCCGACCGGCTGCTCGCCCGGCCGGACCGCCCCGACGCGGTCTACGGCCTGTTCGACCCCAACGGCACCGACCTGCTCGCCGCCGCCCGCCGGTACGGCCTGCGGGTGCCCGACGACCTGCTGCTGGTCTGCTGCAGCGAGAGCGACGTCTACGCCTGCACCGAGCCGCCGATCACCACGCTGTCGCTCAAGCCCCGCCGGATCGGCACCACCGTCGTCAACCTGCTGATCGACGCCATCGAGGGAGTCGACTCGGGCACCGGCGTCGACATCGCCCGGCTCTTCCCGCCCCGCTTCCGCACCGCCGGGACGGGCCCGCCGCCCGGCACCCTGATGCCCACCGAGCTGATCGTCCGCGCCTCCTCGCAGCGGCGCAGCCCGCGCACCACGGTCAGCCCGCCCCGCCCGCCGGGCGAGGTGTAGGGGCCCTCCGACCGGCCCCGGGCCGCCAGCCCGGCCGACCAACCATCCCGAGCCGGGGCAAAACGGACCTGAGGGGCCGCCCGGCTGACGCTCCGGAGGATTGGATACCCACCAGGTGACGACGCCGGGAGAGTGGTCTTCCTATGATGGGCGAATGACACCCGAGGACCGCTTCCCCGGGCCTGAACACCCGGACTCAGGCCCACGCCACCAGCCGGACCTCGATGTGCTGCCGTACGGCACCTACTACGACCCGGAGCCCACCGGGTACGCCGGCACGGCGTACGAATCCGAGACGTACATCGGCTACGGCGGCGCCCGGTACCTCGAACAGCACTGGCCGCACGCCGGGCACGCGCACGGCGAGCACGCGGCCGCCGACCACGCGCTCGGCGGCCACCACCCCGGCCACGACGGGCTCCACCCGCACGACGCCCATCCGGGCCACGCCCCGCACCCGGCGCACGCCCAGCACGAGACCCACCCCGGCTACGAGCCGACCCTGGTCGACCACCCCTCGCCCGCGCACCGCACGGACGACCCGCCGACCATCGAGCTCGCCCCGCCCTTCGCCGAGCCCGCCCCGGCCTTCCCGTACCCGGCGCCCGGCCCCGGCGAGCCGCCCGGCCCGCTGTACGTCGTCGGCGACGTCCACGGCTACCTGGACGAGCTGCTCACCGAACTGCGCCACCAGGGTCTGATCGACGCCGAAGGACACTGGTCGGCCGGCCGCTCCCGGATCTGGTTCCTCGGCGACTTCACCGACCGCGGCCCGGACGGCATCGGCGTCATCGACCTGGTCATGCAGCTCGCCGCCGAGGCCGCCGCGGCGGGCGGCTACTGCCGGGCCCTGATGGGCAATCACGAACTGCTCTTCCTCGGCGCCTCCCGGTACGGCGACGAGCCCGTCCAGTCCACCGCCGGCACCGCCTCCTTCCTGGCCGCCTGGCGGCTCAACGGCGGCCAGCAGCACGACCTGGACCGGCTGGAGGCGCACCACGTCAGCTGGCTCTCCCGGCTGCCCGCGCTCGCGCTGGAGGACGGCCACCTGCTGCTGCACTCCGACACCACCGCGTACCTGGAGTACGGCGAGTCCATCGCCGAGGTCAACGACGCCGTCCACAGCCTGCTCGCCGACGAGGGCGTGGACGCGTGGTGGGACTGCTTCCGCAGCTTCACCAAGCGCTTCGCCTTCCGCGGCGACGCCGGCCCGACCGCCGTCCACGAGCTGCTCGACACCTACGGCGGCTCGCGCGTGGTGCACGGGCACAGCCCGATCCCGTACCTCACCGGCGCGGTCCACAACGACGACGGCGCGCCGCCGCAGATCCCCGGCCCGTACGTCTACGCGGACGAGCTGGCCGTCGCCATGGACGGCGGCGTCACCATGGAGGGGCGCCTGCTCGTCCAGCGGCTGCCGGTGAACTGACCGGCGGCCGACAGCCGCTGCCGTCGAACCGGTCGGCCGCGTCGAACCGGCCGCGTCCGGGGCGGGCGGGAGCACCCGCACCGCCCCGGCGCCGGCTCAGCCCCGCGCGGCGTCCGCCGCCGCCCGGACGAACTCGCGCACCCGGGCCGTGGTGTTGCCCTCCAGCCAGACCGGCCCGCGCTCGATCGGCGGGGCGTCGTGGATCGGCACGTAGGCGACGTCCGGCCGCGGGTAGTACTGCCGGGAGTGCTCGCCGACCGGCAGGACGCCGCGGCCCATCGCGACCAGCGTCAGCATCTCGGAGAACGTCCCGCCGGACGGCCCCTTGGGCACCGGGCGCCCGGACGGGGTGCGGTCGGGCGTGCGGTCCCGCTTGAACGCCGCCGAGGTCACCGCCGGGTACTGCACCACCGGGTGGTCGGCGAGCACCTCCAGCGAGACCGACTCCTCACGGGCCAGCGGATGCCCGGCGGCCACGGCCAGCACCCGGTTCTCGGTCAGCAGCACCGGCCCGCGGGCCATGCCGTCGAAGGGGTAGGACGCCACCAGGACGTCCACCGAGCCGTCCACCAGACTGGCCCGCGAGTTGGAGAGCTGCACCTCCCGGACGTCCACCCGGCAGTCCGGGTGCCGCTCGCCGAACAGCGCCACCGCCCGCAGCAGCACCGGCGCCGTCCACTCCCCGAGGAAGGCCACCCGCAGCTCACCGGTCACCCCGCGGCTGGCGTCCGCCGCCCGGCGCAGGGCTGCCTCCATCCCGGCGACCAGCGGGGCGAGCTCCTCGGCGAGCCGGGCGCCGACCGGGCTGAGCCGCACCGTCCGGCTGGTCCGCTCGAACAGCGGGCCGCCGATCCGCCGCTCCAGCTGCTTGACCACCTGGCTCACCCGGCCGGTGGTGAGGCCGAGCCGCTCGGCCGTCCGGCCGAAGTGCAGCTCCTCCGCCAGCGTCAGGAAGATCTCGGTCTCCAACCGTTCCAGCACCGCGCCGCCCCTCATCGTTGAGAACCCCTCAACGATCCTATGGCGATCTTGCCTTGATGGCGGTTCCCGTCCGACGGATCGTAGAGGGGTGCCCAACGGGCGGCCGACGCCCCGGAACGGAAGGAACCCGAGATGACCACCCTGCGCGTGAAGGCCTTCGACCACCTCGTCCTGAACGTCGAGGACGTCGAGCGCTCCCTGGAGTTCTACCTCGGACTGCTCGGGCTGGCCCCGGTGCGGGTCGACGAGTGGCGGGCCGGCACGGTCGGGTTCCCCTCGGTGCGGGTCAACGAGGAGACCATCATCGACCTCGCCAGCGGCCCGCGGAACGGCTCCAACGTCGACCACATCTGCCTCACCGTCGAGCCGGTGGACTGGCAGGAGGTCGTCGACTCCGGCGTCTTCACCGTCCTGGACGGCCCCGGCCCCCGCTTCGGCGCCCGCGGCCGTGCCACCTCGCTCTACGTCCAGGACCCGGACGGCAACACCGTCGAGCTGCGCTGGTACCCGCAGGACGCCGGGAGCTGAACCCGCCGGAGCACCGGCGGCCCCGGCCGCCGGCCCACGGCCGGTGACCGCGGCTTCACCGGGGCGACTTGTGCCCGGCCCGGCGGTCCGGACGCTGGCGCGCACCCCGGGCGGCGGTGAGTTGGCGCACCAGTTGGTGGAGTGAGATGACACCGGTGAGCGGGGGCAGCCCGGCGACGATGACGGCGGACGGCGTCCAGGAGGCGTCGGCGATGCACAGCCAGGCCGCGAGGCCGGAGAACAGTACGACCACGACCCAGGCCTGGAACGGCTGGCGCCCGTGCTGGACGGCACGCAGGACCGACAGGCAGCCCGCGAGCCACGGCCCGTAGACGACCGCCGGCCACACCTGCGACAGCCCGCGCGGCACGTGCGAGAACGCCGCTTCCCGCAAGGGGTCGTAGGAGAACACCCAGCCCAGCACGCAGACCGCGGCGACCGTCACCGCCGTCAGTACGCCGAAGACCGAGCTGATCAGCTGGGGCCGGGCCGGGCGGAAGGGAGACCGTCGGCGATGCCGGGAGGCCGCCGGGCCGTCCGGCCGGCCGGACCTGGCCGGCCCGGGCGGGTCGACCGGCGTACGCGGAGGCGGAACGAACGCCGTCCCGTCCTCCCAGCCGCCGGCCGATGTGACGGTGGGACCGAACACCTGCGCGTCGCCGTACCCGCAGCTGAGGTCATAGGCGAAGCCGTCGTCGGACCAGTCGCCCGTCGGACGGACCGCCTCGTGGATACGGTCACGGGGCGTGACCCACACGTCGTGGTTCGGCTCGCCGTAGCCGCCGCCCCCGTACGGACCGAGCAGCTCGGTCACCCGGTCGTACACGGCACGCTCCCCCCGCGGTCGCCCGGCTGCGGCTCGATCCGGATACCGGCCCGGGCCCGCGCCGGAGGCCTCGGCACGACCGGCGGCCTCACGATTCGACCGGGAGGAACAGGGAGTCGATCCGCGCGGCGAAGTCGCTCTCCAACTGACTGATCTTCCGCGCGAAGTCGGCCAACGGGCGCGAGGTGTACGACAGGACGACACGCTCGCCGTTGCGCGACAGGTAGCCGGTGGACACGTCGCCCACGGCGTTGTGGCGGTCGGGGACGAAGAGCCACCTCCCGAGCGGGGCGACCGGCTCCCGCACGGGGGGTGACGAGGCGTAGGGCAGGCATGGTGAGGTCACGGGTTCATCAACGAGGAACGGCGCGCCCCGTATTTACGACATCCAGGTGTCCTTCCATATTCGATACCGTAGACGCTCCATGAAATTACCCGGGGTGGCGCAGGGGGGTGGGTCTTTTTCCGTCGACTACAGAACGTATCCGGAGCCGTCGAGCGGGGGTAATCCCATATTCACTGCCGGCGTTGCTCGCCAAAAATCCCCAGCAAAACAATTGCAAGAGAAACGTTTCTTCTCCCTGAACTGCCGCCCCACGTGCTATGTTTCCGACTTGCTCGTGGCATATTCATCGACACGGGTCGATCCGGATTCAACGTCGGGAGGCTTCTTGCTCAGCGGGAAGGAATATGTGGAAGCAGTCAGGCTTCATCGCCAAGGATGGTCGATAATCAAGATCTCCCGACACCTCGGGCGTGATCGAAAAACGGTGGGATCCTACCTTCGCGGCGAGCGGACCCCGGGCCTCCGAATTTCTTCCCAGGACGGCTTCCTCCAGTTCCTCCCGTACTGCCGCCAGCGCCTTGCGGAGGACCCGCACCTTGCCGCGACCGTCCTCTTCGGCGAGGTCGTCGACCTGGGCTACCCGGGCGGCTACTCGACCTTCACCCGGGCCCTGCGAAGACACCAGGCGCGGCCGCCCTGCGAGCAGTGCCAGGACGCCACCACGGCCGCGATCAGCCGATCCACCGCCCGACGGAGCGAGGAGGCCGTCGAGTTCGACTGGCTGCGGCTTCCCGAGCCGCCGGCGGGCTGGGGCTACGGAAGCCGGACGTGCCTGCTACTGGGTTCGCTCACCGGCACGGGCGCCGGCAGCGGCATCGGCCGCTGGTCCGCTGCGTTGGCGGAGGACCAGGAACTGCCCCACTTCGTGGAAGCCGTCGACCTCGTCCTGAGACGGCTCGGCGGCAGCGCCGGGTGCTGGCGGTTCGGCCGGACGCCGACCGTGTGGTGCCCGAGGACCGACCGGGTGACACCGGCGTTCCAGCAGGTGGCCAGGCACTACGGCGTGCGGGTCGAGTTCCGCCTGCCGACCGACCACCGCTCGTACACCCGCCGGACCCTCGACGAGGCCCTCCGTCGCTGGTGGCGCGCGGTGACGGACGACACCACCCTTCAGGACGCCCAGGACGGCCTGGCGCGGCTCGCCGCGCGCCTGGACACCTCGTGCGGGAGCACCGACGACGCGCACCCGGCGGCCGGCGGCCCGGGCACCGCAGCGCTCCGGGGACTGCCCGCCGTGCCCTTCCCGGCCCGCGTCTGCGCCCGCCGCACCATCACCGCCCAGGGCCTGGCGCCCTTCCGCGGCAACTTCTACGCCATGCCGGATCACCTGGTCGGCGCCCAGGTGGAGATCCGCCGGCGTCTCGACCAGCCCTACCTGTCCATCGCCACACCCGCCGGAGCCGTCATCGCCCGCTACCCGCTCGCCCCGGCAGGGGCCGGGCTGACGATCGTCGAGCGCAGCAGCGCCGTCCCCGTCCTGGAGCGGCGCCCGACAGCGGCGCCCACCGCCGCCCCGTTCTGCCGACGCAACACGCCGCGTCCGCCGTCCCCGCGGGCCCTGGCCGAAGCCGAGGCGCTGCGCGCCCGGTTCGAGGTCCCGCCCGCCCGTCGGCCCGGCGAGGAGCAGGACATCGCGACGCCGCGGGTGCCACCCCAGCGGGACCCGCACGACAGCGCCCGGAGCTGAGCCGCCGCCACCTGCTCCACCGGGGGAGACCAGGCAGCCCTCGTCCTGGCCGGCTCGGCCGTACCGCAGGAACAGGCGGCCCTCCGGCTGCGCAGGGACTGCGACAGCGGGGTTCTCCGGAGACGGATCACACAACCCGTCCGGCGCTGCTCCGGGAAGCCCCCTCCTCCTCCCGGAGCAGCACGATCGACAAGCCCGGCGTCAGTCCGCCAGCGGCAGGTAGACCCGGTTGCCCTGGGCGGCGAACTCGGCGGACTTCTCGGCCATGCCCGCCACGGCGTCGGCGTCGAAGGCCGTGGCCACCGCGGTGGAACCGCCGCCGTGCTCGTCGCGGATCTTCTGCGAGATCTTCATCGAGCAGAACTTCGGCCCGCACATCGAGCAGAACATCAACAGGAGCACCACTGCGAAGAGTTGCGTCAGTCAGGGATGGCTCGCGGTAAAGACTTCGACCTCGCACTTCGTCGCACCGCTGCGCTTGATCCTCGCGTCGCTCGTGATCAGCGGCACTCCGAGGGCTTCCGCCAGAGTGACGTACTGGGAGTCGTAGGCGCTGAGGTTGGCGTGCAGCTTTCTCACGCGATCCCAGAAGGGCAGCGTCTCGCGTTTGACGACGGGAAGCATCCGATAGGCGGCGACCGCCCTCTCCACCTCCTTCTCGGTCAGCTTGCCGCCACGCTGCATGCCGAGGAGGGCCGACTGGATCTCGTAATCCAGGAGGGTGGGCGCATACACGTCCCCCGCCTCGGCCACCCGGCTGCGGACGAGCTCTCCGTCGGCACCTTGGGCCGTGAGGACCAGGACGAGAGCGGAGCAGTCAATGACGATCAACGTCCGGCTCGCCCCTCGTCGATGGCAGCGAGAACATCCGCTGTGCTGACGCTCGCGGTCGTCTCCCGATTCAGCCGCTCCATCATCTCCGCCATCGTGGGCTTGGACGCTTCCCTGGCAATCAGGTCCTGCATGAACGCCTGGAGCGACTTGCCGGCCTGGGCCGCGCGAACCTTCAGGGTCTGGATCTGGTCGTCCGGGACGTCCCGGATGGTCAGGGCTGTCATACCTGCAGTCTAGCTGCATCTTCTGCACAATGCAGCAACTCATGGGCGACGGAACCCCCACGACGCCAGGCCCTTACGCCGAAGCGCCGCGCCGGGAGACCCCCCTCCTGCCTCCCGGTGCGGCGCCGTCTGCGAGAACCGGCGTCAGTCCGCCAGCGGCAGGTAGACCCGGTTGCCCTGGGCGGCGAACTCGGCGGACTTCTCGGCCATGCCCGCCACGGCGTCGGCGTCGAAGGCCGTGGCCACCGCGGTGGAACCGTCGCCGTGCTCGTCGCGGATCTT
Source organism: Kitasatospora sp. NPDC054939 (assembly GCF_053610105.1). Lineage (NCBI taxonomy): Bacteria > Bacillati > Actinomycetota > Actinomycetes > Kitasatosporales > Streptomycetaceae > Kitasatospora > Kitasatospora sp. NPDC054939. The sequence goes on from NZ_JBSGXP010000052.1 coordinate 24,288, forward strand.
CTGCGAGATCTTCATCGAGCAGAACTTCGGCCCGCACATCGAGCAGAAGTGCGCCGTCTTGGCGGGCTCGGCCGGGAGCGTCTCGTCGTGGAAGTCGCGGGCGGTCTCCGGGTCGAGGGCCAGGTTGAACTGGTCCTCCCAGCGGAACTCGAACCGCGCGTCGGAGAGCGCGTCGTCCCAGGCCTGGGCACCGGGGTGGCCCTTGGCCAGGTCGGCGGCGTGGGCGGCGATCTTGTAGGTGATCACGCCGGTCTTGACGTCGTCCCGGTTGGGCAGGCCCAGGTGCTCCTTGGGCGTGACGTAGCAGAGCATCGCGGTGCCCCACCAGGCGATCATCGCGGCGCCGATGCCCGAGGTGATGTGGTCGTAGCCCGGCGCCACGTCGGTGGTCAACGGGCCGAGGGTGTAGAACGGCGCCTCGTCGCAGATCTCCTTCTGGAGATCCATGTTCTCCCTGATCTTGTTCATCGGGACGTGGCCCGGGCCCTCGATCATCACCTGGACGTCGCGCTCGCGGGCGATCCGGCCCAGCTCGCCCAGCGTCTGCAGCTCGGCGAACTGCGCCTCGTCGTTGGCGTCCGCGATCGACCCCGGCCGCAGGCCGTCACCGAGCGAGAAGGTGACGTCGTAGGCGGCGAGGATGTCGCAGAGCTCCTCGAAGTTGGTGTAGAGGAAGTTCTCCTGGTGGTGCGCCAGGCACCAGGCCGCCATGATCGAGCCGCCGCGCGAGACGATGCCGGTCTTGCGGCGGGCCGTCATCGGCACGTACCGCAGCAGCACGCCGGCGTGCACGGTCATGTAGTCGACGCCCTGCTCGCACTGCTCGATGATCGTGTCGCGGTAGACGTCCCAGCTGAGCTCCTCGGCCCGGCCGTCGACCTTCTCCAGCGCCTGGTAGAGCGGCACGGTGCCGATCGGCACGGGGGAGTTGCGCAGGATCCACTCGCGGGTGGTGTGGATGTTGCGGCCGGTGGAGAGGTCCATGACGGTGTCGGCGCCCCAGCGGGTCGCCCAGGTCATCTTCTCCACCTCCTCCTCGATCGAGGAGGTCACGGCGCTGTTGCCGATGTTGGCGTTGATCTTCACCAGGAAGTTGGTGCCGATGATCGACGGCTCCACCTCGGGGTGGTTCACGTTGACCGGGATGACCGCCCGGCCGCGGGCCACCTCGCTGCGCACGAACTCCGGCTCCAGGCCCTCGCGCAGGGCCACGAACTCCATCTCCGGCGTGACGATGCCGCGCTTGGCGTAGCCGAGCTGGGTGACCGCGGCCCCGCCGCGACCGCGCAGCGGGCGGCGCGGACGGCCGGGGAAGACCGCGTCGAGGTTGCGGAGGTTCCCGCCGCGCGGCGAGGTGTGCTTGATCCCGTCGTCCTCGGGGCGGGCCTCGCGGCCGTCGTACTCCTCGACGTCGCCGCGCTGGCGGATCCACGCGTCGCGCAGCGCCGGCAGCCCGCGGCGGACGTCGGGCTCGTAGGCGGGGTCGGTGTACGGGCCGGAGGTGTCGTACAGCGGGACGGTCCGGCCGTTGGTGAGCACGACCTCGCGGTACGGGGCGCGCAGGTCGGGGCGGGAGCCCTCGCGGTAGGCCTTGCGCCAGGCGGGGGTCGGGTAGCCGCTGCCGGCGCTGGTGACCGCGTCGGCCGAGCCGCCCGCGGCCGGCTTCGGGGCAGACGTGTCCTGTGCATCAAAAGAGGTCATCAGACCTTCACTCCCTACGCCGGCATTACCCGGTCCAGGTTCCTGCGGTCGACGCAGCGGCCGGTACGTACACCGACGTACCGTTCAGCGCCCTCTCAGCCCGGTGCTCCGAGCTCCCGTGTCCGCAGGCGGTGTTGCCTGCGCATGACGACCAACACCGTAGCGAGCCGATCGCCGCAGGTCCAGAGGGGGTCCACGGCACGGTCCGGGGCGGGGCCGCCGGCCGGGTACGGCGCAAACGCCCGTCCGACCAGCCGTACTCGGGCGGCCCCGGGCCCGGCCGCCCCGGGACCATGCCCGACCATGGGTCCATGCACCCTGCAGCCACCGCCCGGATCGGCATCACCGCCGTCGGCTCCCACCTGCCCGCCCGGCGCCTGACCTCCGACCGGCTCCAGGAGGAGGTGACCGCCGGCAGCGGACTGCGGCTGCCGGAGCGGATGTTCGAGAAGGCCACCGGCATCGTCACCCGGCACTTCGCGGCGGACGGCGAGTTCGCCTCCACGCTGGCGGTCTGCGCCGCCCGCAAGGCGCTGGACGCCCGCGGCATCGGCCCCCTCGACGTCGACCTGCTGCTGTACGCCTCCGCCACCCGGGACGTCTGCGAACCGGCCACCGCCCACCTCGTCCAGGCCGAACTCGGCTCCCGCGCGCACGCGTTGGACGTCAGCAACGCCTGCAACAGCTTCCTCAACGGCATCGACCTGGCCCGCGCGATGATCCTGGCCGGCCGGGCCCGGCGCGCCCTGGTGGTCACCGGCGAGACCCCGAGCCGGGCGATGCGGCGCGATCCGGGCGGCCTGGCGGACTTCCGGGACGGCTTCGCCGGGTACACCTTCGGGGACGCCGGCGCGGCCGTCGTGGTGGAGGCCGTCGAACGCGGCGGGATCCTGGACGTCGAGACCGAGACCGCCTCCGAGCACTGGGAGGTCGGCGGCATACCCGGCGGCGGCTCGCGCCATCCGCGCGGCGACGAGTACAGCTACTTCCGGGGCGGCGGCAAGGAGTTGCGCGGGGTGTTCGAGAAGATCGGCGGCGACATCCTGACCCGGGTGGCGGCCCGCACCGGGTTCGGATGGGACGCCTACGCCCGGGTGCTGGTGCACCAGGTGACCGTCCCCTACCTGGAGCGCTTCGTGGAGCTGACCGGGGTGCCGAGCGGGAAGCTGGTGCTCACCGTGCCGGAGATCGGCAATGTCGCCAGCGCCACGATCGGCGTCCAACTCGACCGTATACACGCAGAGTTGAAGCCGGGCGACAAGGTGCTGATGGTCGGCCTGGGCGGCGGCGTCAGCCTGATGACGATGGTCTGGGAGGCGTCGTGAGCACCGGCACCGACCCCCGCCCAGACCCCGGCCCCGGTCCGTACGAACCCGTGCTGCACCCGCCCGGGGTCGAACCCGCCGTCCCGGCCGGGGAGCCGGCCAGGTGAGCGCCGCCGCGGCCTCCCGGGCCGCCCGCCGCCGCGACCGCCGGGTCTACCTGCGCAGCCACCCGGTGCTGTTCGCGCTGCTCTGCGCCACCCGCCGCCGCCCGGTGCTGCGGCTCGGCCGGACCGTCCTGGTGCACGATCCGGACGCCTACCGCGAGGTGCTCACCAAGGTCCCGCTGGACCGCACCGCACCCGGCACCACCGGCGGCGCCGCCGCTGAACTCACCGCCGGGGGGCTGCTGTTCGACCAGGACGGCAGCGAGCACCGGGCCGCCCGCCGGGCCCTGGCCGCCGACCTCGGAGCCGCCGCACTGCCCCGGCTCCGCCCGCTCTGGCAGGCCGTGCTCGCCGAACGGATCCCCCGACTCGCCACCGGCACCCTCGAACTCGTCGCGCTGGCACGGGAGCTGGCGGGCGTCACGGCCGCCGCGCTGACCACCTGCCCGGCCGACCCGGCCGACCTCGCCCGGGCCGCCGCGGACGCCGCCTCCGCCGCGGCCCGCGACCACCTCCCCGGCCCCCGGCTCGGCCGCACCGACACCCGCGCCGCGACCGCACTCACCGCACTGCTCCCCGATCCGCTGGACGCCATGCTCACCGTCGCCGCCGTCAACACCACGGTGGCCGCCCTCCCCCGGGCCGCCGCCTGGTGTGCCGACGCCGGACTCTGGTCCGCCGCCGACGAGGCCGGCGCCTCCGCCCTGGCCGCCGAACTCCTGCGGCTGACCGCGCCCTCGCCGCTGCTCCCCCGGGCCGCCGCCGCGGACGCCACCGTGGCCGGCTGCCCGGTCGCGGCCGGCGACCGGCTGATCCTGGTGGCCCGGCACGCCGCCGGCGCCCACCGCACCGGGCCGGCCGGCCCGGCCGACGCCCAGGCCGTCTTCGGCGCCGGCCCGCACAGTTGCCCCGGGGCCGCCCTGGCCCGCGCCCAACTCGCCGACCTCCTGCTGGCGCTGGCCCCGTACCGGCCGGTGGTCGTCCGGGCCCGGGTGGACCGCAGGGCCGCGTTGCCCGGCTACCGCGAACTCACCGTACGGAAGGGCGGGCCGGCATGCGGATAGCCGTCACCGGCGCGGCCGGCTTCTGCGGCTCGCACGTCGCCCGCGCCGCCGACGCCCTCGGCCTCGACGTGCTCTGCGTGGGCCGCCGCCCCGGGCCGGTCGGCCGGCACATCCCCTGGGACGCCACCACCGGCGAGCCCGACCTCGTCGGCGCCGACCTGGTGGTGCACTGCGCCGCGGCGGTCGGCGACCCGCGGCCCGGCTCCCCCGCCGAGGCCGGGCACCACGCCGTCAACGTGCTCGGCACCGAACGCCTGCTGCGCGCCGCCGCCGGCCGGCCGGTGGTTCAGGTCAGCAGCGCCAGCGTCTACGACCCCCGCCGGGTCGGCGGCGCACCGGTCCGCGAGGACCACCCCACCGAGGGCGGGCACCTCAACGCGTACGGCCGCACCAAGGCGGCCGGCGAACGGCTCGCGCTCGCGGCCGGCGCCGTCGTCCTGCGCCCGCGCGCCGTGTACGGACCGGGCGATCCGCACCTGCTCCCCCGGCTGCGCGAGCGGGTCCGGGGCGGGGTGCTGCTGCTGCCCGGCCGGGACGTCGCGCTGAGCCTCACGGCGGTACAGAACCTCGCCGACGCCTGCCTGGCAGCGGTGGGCGCGACCGCGGACCGGCCGTGGGAGCCCGGCGCGTACAACATCGCCGACGCGCACGCCTACCAGCGGGACGACGCCGTCCGCCGGGTGCTCGCCGCGTACGGCGTCCCGGTCCGGGTCGGCCGGCTGCCGGCCCCGCTGGCCCGGCTGGCCGCGCGCAGCGGCCGGATCCCCGGGCTCACCCCGTACGCCGTCGACCAGTTGTGCCGCGGCATGGTGCTGGACACCGGCCGGGCCCGCGCCCAGGGCTGGACGCCCCGGTGGGACCTCGACCGGGTGCTGTCGGAGAACCGACCGGTGCGGTCGGAGAACTGAACGGCGCCGACCGGCCGCCTGAGGCACGAACGCCGGACGCCCGTACCTCCCCCGGCGGGGTACGGGCGTCCGGCGTGCGGTGCACCGGTGTCGGTGCGCCGGGTCAGTTCCTGGCGGCCTTCTTCACCAGCATCACCACGACAGCGCCGATGCCGACCACCACCAGGACCTTGATCAGCAGGCTCAGCAGCGCCCCGACCACCCCGAAGACGAATCCGATCAGGTTCCACGCCAGGATCAGCACCACGATCGGGACGACGATGTTGCGCACCCAGGAGGGCAGCGACTTCCAGAGGTCGGCCATGTCCGTTCCTTCTCTCTCCCCTCGGGTCTGCCGCCTTCCAGCTGCCGCATCCCGTCCGATTTCGACACTTCGATCGTACGGCGGCGGTGGCACTCCGAGGAGCGGCAACGGCCCGGAGAGAACCCGGAGATACCCCCGAGCCGGACGTCCGGGACGACCCCGGGGAGAACCCCCGGGACCGCCGCGGGGTGGATCAGACCGGCCAGGTCTCGCCGCGCCAGGCGGCGTCCCAGAACATCCACTCGTAGCGCGAGGTGGTGGTGAAGTGCTCGACGACCCGGCGGCGTTCGGCGGGGGAGATCTCCTCGCCGAGACGGTCGGTCAGCGCCAGCACGCGCCGCACCACCGCCTGGAAGGGCTCGTCGCCGTAGGTGGCGATCCACTTGGCGTACAGCGGGTCCGGGGAGGACTTGGCGAGCAGCTGCTCGCCGACCCGGGCGTAGATCCAGTAGCACGGCAGCACCGCGCCGACCGCCTCGGCGAACGAGCCGCCGTACACGGTGGCCAGCAGGTAGCTGGTGTACGCGCGGGTGGTCGGCAGCACCGGCTCCTCGGCGGCGCGTTCGGCGTCGGAGCCGAAGGCCGTCATGAACTCGGCGTGCATGCCCTGCTCGGCGGCCAGCGCGCCGACCGCGTCGTCGGCGAAGGCCCGCACGTCCTCCTCGCCGGGCGCCTTGGCGGCGCAGACGGCGAGTGCGCGGGCGTAGTCGCGCAGGTAGTGCGAGTCCTGGACGACGAAGTGGCGGAAGGCCTCGCGCGGCAGAGTGCCGTCGGTGAGGCCGCCGATGAAGGGGTGGTCGAGGATCGCCGCGTAGACCGGCTCGATCCCGGCCCAGAGTTCTTCCGTCAGGCTCATGCCCCCGACCCTAACCGGCGGCCCGCGCGGACCGGCCCGGCCGTCCGACCCGCGGTCGGCGGGCGCCGGCGGGCCGGTCGGTCCTCCGGCGGGTCAGTCCTCCGGCGGGGAGAAGACCACCAGCACCCGCAGCTCCTCGGTGATGTGGTGGAAGCGGTGCGGCACCCCTGCGGGCACGTACGCCACGGTGCCGCGGCCGACGGTGGCGGTCTCGTTGCCGACGGTCAGCTCGGCTCGGCCGCTGATCACCTGGTAGATCTCGTCCTGGGCATGGGTGTTCTGCGGGTCGGTGTCGCCGGGGGAGAGCGCGTAGAGCCCGGCGGACATCCGGGGCTCGCGCAGGAAGCGCAGGTACGCGCCGTCGTTGGCCGCCCGTTCGGCGTCGAGTTCGTCCAGCCGGAACAGCTTCATCGGTGCGCCCCTCCTGCGTCAGGTCCAGGGGCATTCAACACCACCGTGACCAACATGCCGGACGCGAGAGCTTCCCCCACCCCCACCGGCCTGCGACGCTGGCCCCATGAAGGGTTTCGTCATCAAGACACTGAGCAATGCGGCGGCCATCTGGGTCGCCGCCTGGATCGTCACCGGCATCACGCTCGCGGGTGACGACGTCAAGCAGAAGACCCTCACGGTGGTCGCCGTGGCGCTGGTCTTCGGGGTGGTGAACTGGCTGATCAAGCCGGTGGTGAAGCTGTTCTCGCTGCCGCTGTTCGTCCTCACGCTGGGGTTGATCACCTTCGTGATCAACGCCTTGATGCTCTGGCTGACCTCCTGGGCGTCCGACAGGCTCGGCCTGGACTTCCACGTGGACGGCTTCTGGCCCGCCCTGCTCGGCGCGCTGATCATCAGCCTGGTCTCCTGGGGCCTCAACCTGGCCTTCGGCGACGACGACTGAGGCCCGCGCCCGGTGCCCCGGGCGAACGGGGGCCCGCATCCGGTACGTCCACCGGGTCCGGGCCCCTTCTTCGTCGTCAGCCGGCGTTCTCACGGCCGCGGATCGTCAGCCGGCGTTCTCACGGCCGCGGAGGATGACGGCCAGCTCGGCCTCCAGGTCTCCGGTCGCGGCCTCCTGGCCCACCGGCACCAGCCGGTCCGTGCGCGCCAGGAAGGCCACCAGCGGCGGGGCCTGGGTGAGCAGCCGGGCGTCGCCGTCCGGGGAGTGCAGCACGATGGCGACCTCGGTGAGGTCCGCGCCGACCGGGTGGATGTGCACGTCCCCCTCGCCGGACGGCCGGCCGATCCCGTCGAGCAGCAGCTCCCGGGCGAACACCCAGGTCACCGGCGCGTCGCCGGGCAGGTGGAAGGTGAAGCGCACCGCGTACGGGTCGGCGGGGTCGTACTCCGCGTCGACCGTGATGCGGAAGGAGAGCTCGTCCGACACCACGAGGTTCATGACCAGGTGGCCCTGCACCGTGCTGTGCTGCATTGCGCCAGTACCTCTCGTTCTGCCGGTCCGGTGCGCCGTGGGGCGGCGGGACGCCCGGGCGTGCGGTCGGCTGTCAGGGGTTCGCTGTCAGGGGTGCGCCGTCTCCGAGTCCTCGCACGAACGGCCATACGGAGTGGAGAGCTCCGAATCGCCCGGTAGCGGCCCATTGCAGCACAGGCGGCGCGGGGCTGCAATCACTCCCACGGCTGCAACGGCCGGAAATCCTTCGATTTGAAGGCATACAACCATCTCTTCGGATCGTTGCAAGATCGACCTCCCTGTCATCGCCGCGATCGAAGATCCACAGCCCCTGCGCCCTGCCCACGGACGGACGCACCCGGCCGATGCCGCGTTTCACCCGCAACGGCCTGCGGGAGACTCCCGCACAACGCTCCAGTCCCGGAGGTGGTCATGAACACCCCGCCGCGCCCCGTCGTCAAACGCACCGCGCGCGCGATCCTGCTGGAGTTCGACCCGGACCGCCCGAACGAGCCCGCCTCCATCGTGCTGATCCGCCGGGTCCGCCCCGGCTCCACCCATCCGTACTGGGTGACCCCCGGCGGCGGCGTCGAGCCCGGCGACCGCACCGTGGTCGAGGCGCTCCACCGCGAGGTGGACGAGGAACTCGGCGGCAAGGTGGCCGACGTGGTGCCCGCCTTCGTCGACACCGTCAGCCGCACCCACCACGACGACGGCACCCCGGCGCACCCGCACGGGGTCAAGGTGCAGCACTTCTTCGCCTGCCGGCTGGTCTCCATGGACCTCTCGCTCCGGCACGGGCCCGAGATCGAGAACCCCAACGGCGAGTACGAGGTGGTCCGGCTGCCCTTCACCCGGGAGGGCGTCACCTCGGTCAACGTCGTCCCGCCGAGCCTGCGGGCGTACCTCGCGGCCAACATCGAGGGCGTCCGCGCCCTGCTCGCCCCGGACCTCGGCCAGGGCTAGGCCGTCGGGCGGGGTGTCCCGCGGGCCCGCGTCAACCCGCGGCGAGGTCGCCGACCGGGTCGTGCCGGATGCGCTCCTGCGGCACCCCGGCGCGCAGCAGCACGCCCACCGAGCGCCGGACCATCGCGGCGGGCCCGCCGAGGTACGCCTCGCGCTCCCGCCACGGACCGAACCGGCCCAGCACCTCCGGCAGTTCGCCGCCCAGCACACCCGCGCCCGGCCGTTCGGCGGACAGCACCGGGCGCACCGAGAGCCAGGGGTGCCGCCGGGCGAGTTCGCGCAGCGCCTCCAACCGGTACAGCTCCGCCGCCTGCCGGGCCCCGTAGAACACCTCCACCGTGCGGCCGGCCGCGCCGTACTCGGCGACCTCCTCGACCAGGGCCGCGATCGGGGCGATCCCGGTGCCGCCGCCCACGCAGAGCAGGTCCGTCCCGGCCGCGTGGTCGACCGTCATCGCCCCGGCCGCCGGGCCGAGCCGCAGCACGTCCCCGGGGGCGGCCCGGTGCACCAGCGCGTTGCTCACCCAGCCCGCCTGCACGGCCTTGACCTGGAAGCTCAGCAGACCGTCCGGGCGGGGCGCGCCGGCGAAGGAGTAGTGCCGCCAGACCCGCGGCCACCACGGCGTCTCCACGCCGGTGTACTGGCCGGCCCGGTACGGATAGGGCTGGTCGGGGCGGACGGTGATCTCCGCGATGTCCGGGGTGTGCAGCCGGTGCGCCACCACCTCGGCCTGCCACCAGGCCGGCGAGGTGCGGGCGGCCTCCTCGGCGGCCTCGATCATGATCGACGAGACCAGCCGGTACACCCGCCGCCAGGCCAGTTCGGTCTCGCCGTCCCAGCGGGTCCCGGAGTACCGGGCCAGCGCCTGCACCAGGCACGCGCCGACCGGGCCGTAGTGGGCGGTCAGGGTGCCGTACCGGCGGTGGCCGCGGCCGAGCGCGCCCAGGTGGCGGCGGAGCCCGTCCGGGTCGTGGGCGCTGCGGGCGGCCGTCAGCAGGGAGCGGAACAGGCGGTCGCGCTGGACGTCCATGGCGGCGGGGAACAGCGCCCGGACCTCCGGGTGGTGCAGGAAGATCAGCGCGTAGAAGTGCGCGGTGGCCCGGTCGGCGACCGGTTCGACGACCGCCAGGTTGGCCCGGATCAGCTCGATGTCCCGGGCGGTGGGCGGCAGTTCGGCGTCCGCCTGCGGTCCGGTGAACTCCGGGGCCGACGCGTACTCGGGGGCGGGCGCGTACTCCGCGGCGGGGCCGGGCACCGGGGCGGGACCGGGCCCGAGGCCGGGTTCGGGCTCCGGCCCGGGGACGGCGGGCTGCTCCGCGAGGGTCTGCAGGGCCCAGGCCCGGCTCCACTGGTCTCCCTCGCCCGCCCAGTTGAGGCCCGGGGCCCGGACGAACAGCGGCTCGACGGGGGCGACGGGTACCGGGGCGACGGGGGCGGGTGCGACCGGAGCCGCGGCGGGCAGCGCCGGCGGGGCGGCCGGGGGCGCGAAGAGGGCCGGCGGCGCCGGGACCGCGGGGGGCTCGGTGGGCACGGGGGGTACGAACGGAGGGGCCGCGGGCAGCGCCGGGGGCATCGGCGGCAGTGCGGCCGGTTCCGGGTCGATCGCCTGCTCCGGGGTGACCAGCCGGAGTCCGGAGGTGTCCGGGAGCCCGGGGGTGTCCGACGGACCGGGCACCGCCGAGACCCCCGGCGAGCCGTGCCCGGTACGGACCAGAAGCGTTCTGCGTGACTTCACCGCAACGTGTCGAGTACCCAAGAGAATCGTTTCGCCTCCGGTCGGCCCGGCCACCACCTGGCATGTCTCTGGTGACGCCTCGGAAGCCTGGCACGCCCGAACTGCTCATCCGACGAATCACGCGAAGACCGGACACCCACCTCCTCCGCGCGCTACTCTCGCCCGACCTCCGGTCGCCTTGCGTGGCGCAGGCACCACCCAAGGCGACCGTCGAGACGGCTCAGAGCTGCCGCAGCAGCATCCCCGGCTGCTCGACGCAGTCCGCGACGAACCGCAGGAACCCGCCCGCCGTACCGCCGTCGCAGACCCGGTGGTCGAAGGTGAAGGACAGCTGGGTCACCTCGCGCACCGCCAACCCGCCCTGGTGGACCCAGGGTTTGGCGACGATCCGGCCGACGCCGAGCATCGCCGCCTCCGGGTGGTTGAGGATCGGCGTGGAGCCGTCCACCCCGAACACCCCGTAGTTGTTCAGGGTGAAGGTGCCGCCGGTCAGCTCGGCCGGCGAGAGCGAGCCGTCCCGGGCCGACCCGGTCAACCGGGCCAGCTCCTCGCCGAGTTGCTCGGTGGTGAGGGCCTGCGCGTCCCGTACGACCGGGACGACCAGGCCGCGCTCGCCCTGGGCGGCGAAGCCCAGGTGCACCGCGGAGTGCCGGCGGATGCCCGATCCGTCCTCGGTGACACTGGAGTTGAGCTCCGGGAAGCGGGCCAGCGCGACCGTGCAGATCCGCGCCAGCAGTGCCAGGACGCTCACCTTCGGTCCTGGTGCGGTGTTCAACTGCCGTCGCAGCGCCATCAGTTCGGTGGCGTCCGCATCCACCCAGCAGGTCGCTGCGGGGATCTCGCGGTGGCTGCGGCTCAGCTTCTCGGCCACCGCCTTCCGCAGCCCGCGCAGCGGCACGACCTCGCCCGCGGCGGCCGGGGCGGCGACGGCGGGGGCGGGGGCCGCCTTCGCGGTGATCGCGCGTTCGACGTCCGCCCGCATGATCAGCCCGTCCGGGCCGCTGCCGGCCAGCGCCGCAAGGTCGATCCCGTGCTCCCGGGCCGAGCGCCGCACTAGCGGCGAGATCACCGGCAGCACGGCCGGGGCCACCACCGCGGGAGCAGCCACCGCCGAACGAGCCGCCACGGGAGCGGGGGCCACCACCGGAGCAGCCACCGCGGGAGCAGCCGCCGCCGATGCAGCCGCGGGCGCGCCGACCCGGCGCCGCCGGCCGCCACGGGCCGTCTCGGCGACCCCGTAGCCGACCAGCGGGCGCTCCACCTCGACCGGCCCCTGCGGCAGGACGCCGCCGTCCGCCCCCTCGGCCGCCGCCACCGCGACGGTGACCAGCGCCGAGCCGACCGCGATCTCCTCGCCGGGCTCGCCGAACCTCGCGGTCACCACCCCGCCGTACGGGCAGGGCACCTCCACCACGGCCTTGGCGGTCTCCACTTCCACCACCGGCTGGTCGACGGCGATCACTTCGCCGACCTCGACCATCCAGCGCACCACCTCCGCCCCGGTGAGTCCTTCACCGAGGTCGGGCAGGGTGAACTCGCGCACGACGGGCATCATCCTCAGTCCTCCCACTGCAGCCGGGCGACCGCGTCCAGGATCCGGTCCACCCCGGGCAGGTGGTGGTGCTCCAGCATCGGCGGCGGGTACGGGATGTCGAAGCCGGTGACCCGCAGCACGGGCGCCGCCAGGTGGTGGAAGCAGCGCTCGGTGATCCGGGCGGCGACCTCCGCACCGGTGCCGCCGAAGCCGCTCGCCTCGTGCACCACCACGGCCCGGCCCAGCGAGCGGACGACCGAGCAGACCGTCTCGTCGTCGAACGGGACCAGGCTGCGCAGGTCCAGCACGGCGAGGTCCCAGCCCTCGGCCTGCGCCGCCTCGGCCGCCTCCAGGCAGACCGGCAGCGAGGGGCCGTAGGTGATCAGGACCGCCGAGCGGCCGGTGCGCCGCAGCACCGCCCGGCCGATCGGCTCGACCGGGGCGGCCGGGTCGAAGCCCGCCTTGCCCCAGTACAGCCGCTTGGGCTCCAGGAAGACCACCGGGTCGTCGGAGGCGATCGAGGCCCGCAGCAGCCCGTAGGCGTCCCCGACGGTCGCGGGGGTGACCACGTGCAGGCCGGGGGTGCTCGCGTAGTACGCCTCGGAGGCGTCGCTGTGGTGCTCGACGCCGCCGATGCCGCCGCCGTACGGGATGCGGACGGTGATCGGCAGCGGCATCCGGCCCGCGGTGCGGTTGCGCATCTTGGCGACGTGCGAGAAGAGTTGCTCCAGCGCCGGGTAGGCGAAGGCGTCGAACTGCATCTCGACCACCGGGCGCAGCCCGTACATGGCCATGCCGATGGCGGTGCCGAGGATGCCGGCCTCGGCCAGCGGGGTGTCCAGGCAGCGGTCGGGGCCGAACTCGGCGGTCAGCCCGTCGGTGATGCGGAAGACGCCGCCCAGGGCGCCGACGTCCTCGCCGAGGACGTGCACGGCCGGGTCCTCGCGCATGGCGTCGCGCAGCGCGGAGTTGAGCGCCTGCGCCATGGAGGCGGTGCGCGCGGGGGCGGCGGTGGCGGTGTCGGGCATCAGTGCTGCACCTCGGCCTCGGCGGCCAGTTCGGCGGCCAGCTGGGCGGCCTGCTCACGGAGTTGCGGGGTGGGCTCGGCGTAGACGTGCGCGAACAGCGCCATCGGGTCGAGCTCGGGGTCGGCGTGGAACTCGGCGCGCATCCGGGCGGCCAGCGCCTCGGCCTCGTCGGCGGCCTCCCGGACCAGCCCGTCGTCGAGCACGCCGAGTCCGCGCAGGGCCCGCTCCATCTGCAGGATCGGGTCGTGCTCGCGCCAGGCGGCGACCTCGTCGTCGTCGCGGTAGCGGGTGGCGTCGTCGGCGTTGGTGTGCGCCTCGATCCGGTAGGTGAGCGCCTCGACCAGGGTGGGGCCGCCGCCGGTGCGGGCCCGTTCGACGGCCTCGGTCAGCACGCCGTGCACGGCGGCGGCGTCGTTGCCGTCGACCAGCCGGCCGGGCATGCCGTAGCCGACGGCCTTGTGGGCGAGGCTGGGCGCGGCGGACTGCGCGGTCAGCGGGACGGAGATGGCGTAGCCGTTGTTCTGCACCAGGAAGACCACGGGGGCCCGCAGGACGGCGGCGAAGTTCAGCGCCTCGTGGAAGTCGCCCTCGCTGGTGCCGCCGTCGCCGAGCATGGCCAGCGCGACGGCGGGCTCGCCGGCCAGCCGCGCGGCGTGGGCCAGTCCGACGGCGTGCGGGGCCTGGGTGGCCAGCGGGGTGCAGAGCGGCGCGGTCCGGGTGGCCTGCGGGTCGTAGCCGGTGTGGGCGTTGCCGCGCAGCAGGGTCAGCGCCTCCAGGGGGTCGACGCCCCGGGAGACCACGGCGAGGGTGTCGCGGTAGCTGGGGAACAGCCAGTCGTGCTCGCCGAGCGCCAGCGCGGCGGCGACCTGGCAGGCCTCCTGGCCGGTGGAGGCGGGGTAGACGGCGAGCCGGCCCTGCTTGGTGAGGGTGGTGGCCTGCTGGTTGTAGCGGCGTCCGACGACCAGGCGCCGGTACAGCTCGCGCAGCAGCGCGGGGTCGTACTTCTCCAGGGCGGGGGTGCCGAGGACGCGCACGGGGGAGGCGTCGGGCAGCAGCGGAGCGGGGTCGCTGCGCGGCGCGGTGGCGCCGGGCAGCCAGCCCGGTACCGCTGCCGAGTGTCTGTGGTCGAGAACGGTCATCTCGGGGCACCTCCAGGGGTGGCGGGGGCTCCCTACCGATTGTTCGGTCGTCTGTTCATCTTGACCAGAAGCGTGACAAGGTGGTGGACAATCGGCCGGGTCGGCGGTCTGCTGGAGTCAGTGCGTCCAATCAACGAGGGTGGGGGGTCATGTCGGCTGAACAGATGTCCAGACTCGACCGCGTCGACCGGTCGATCCTGCGGCTGCTGCAGCAGGACGGCCGGGCCTCGATCCGCTCGGTGGCCGAGCGGGTGCACGTGTCCCGGGCCAATGCGTACGCCCGGATATCCAGGATGGTCGAGGACGGCGTCATCCGCGGCTTCACCGCCCGCGTGGACCACGAGAAGGCCGGGCAGGGCGCCTCGGCGTACATCACGTTGAAGATCGTCCAGAACTCCTGGCGGAGTGTGCGCGAACGTCTGCTGGCGCTGCCCGGGGTGGCCCACATCGCCCTGGTGGGCGGCGACTACGACGTCCTGCTGCTGGTGCACACCGCCGACAACCACGCCCTGCGCGACCTGGTGCTGGGCAGCATCCAGTCCATCCCGGACGTGCTGGGCACCCGGACGATGCTGGTGTTCGAGGAGATGGACCAGGTGCCGCCGGACTGAGCCGTCCGGCGGTCGGGTCCGGGTGTCAGGCCCGGCGCGCCCGCAGGCCGTCGAAGGCCAGGTGGACCACCGCGTCCGCGACGCCGTCGGCGGCCTTGAGGCCGGGCCGGTACCACTCGACGATCGAGTTGATCATGCCGAAGAGCAGCCGGGTGGCCAGCCGCGGCTCGACGTCCGCGCGCAGCGAGCCGTCCGCGACGGCGGCCCGCAGCAGCTCGGCCACCTGGTGGTCGAACTCCCGGCGGCGCTCCAGCGCCCACTGCTCGGTGGCCGTGTTGCCGCGCACCCGCAGCAGCAGGGTGACGTACGGAAGCTCGGCGAGCAGCACCTCGGCGGTGCGCCGCACCACGTGCTCGAGCCGCTCCACCGCCGGGCCCTCCACCGCACCGGGCTCGGCGAGGATGCCGAACAGGCCGTCCAGCGCCCGGCCGACCGCCAGCCGCAGCAGCTCCTCCTTGCCGCGCACGTGGTGGTAGATGGACGACTTGGAGATGCCGGCCGCCCGCGACAGGTCCTCCATGGAGGTGCCGTCGTAGCCGCGCTCGTTGAAGACGTCGACGGTCACCGCGAGCAGTGACTCCACGGTGTAGGCGGTGCGCGTGGTGTGATCGGCCATCCCCCGAGTATCCCCGGCGCGGCCCGGCCGGACGCGATCGGGTCCGCCCAGCGGACGGCGCCGGCGGCGTCCGGACCCGGGGACGGACCCGGGACCGACCCCGGGGCGGACCCCGGAACCGACCCTTGGTACGGACCAGAACCCAGGGCCTAGACTCGACCGGACGATCGTCCGCAGGAGCAGGGTGGGGTCCAGTCTGATGAGCACAACACCGGCCGTGGCCTCCAACGCCTCCGAACAGCACACCGACACGGAGCGGGACACCACCGCCGTCGGCGGCTGGAAGGAGTCCGCCCGGGCGCTGGCGCTGCGCTTCGGCCCCGCGGTCTGGTGCTACGCCGTGCTGAAGCTCGTCGGCTTCACGGTCTTCATGAAGCTGCTCTCCTTCTCCGGCGACTACCTGGAGAAGCACCCGCGCTTCGGCGGCGGGGCGCAGCCGTGGGACGTCCTGGCCAGCTGGGACGGCTGGTGGTACCAGCAGGTCGCCCAGTTCGGCTACCACCCGGCGCTGGTGCCCGTCCCGAACGGCGTGCCCGGCTTCACCATCGAGCAGAACTCGGCCGCGTTCTTCCCGCTGTACCCCGGCCTGATGCGGCTGGTCTCGGACGTCACCGGCCTCGGCCTGTACGGCGCCGGGATGCTGGTCTCGGTGGTCGGCTCGCTGTTCGCCGCGGCCGGCATCTACGCCGTGGTCGAGCGGATGGCCGGGCCGCGCGCGGGCGTGATCGCGGCCGGGCTCTGGGCCATCGCGCCCGGCTCCGGCGCCGAGTGGGCGATCTACTCGGACTCCACCTTCGTCGCGCTCGCCTCCTGGGCCTGCTACTGCGTGATGACCAAGCAGTGGGTCGCGGCCGGGGCGATCACCCTGGTCGCCGGGCTCAACCGGCCCACCGCGGCCGCCCTGATCGGCGCCGTCGGCCTGGCCGCGATCGTCGAGCTGTACCGGCGGGAGAGCGGGATCGCCCGGCCGCTGGCCGCGATGTCCCTGGCCCCGGTCGGCCTGCTCGGCTACGTCGGCTGGGTGGGCTGGCGGATGGGCGAGTGGGGCGGCTACTTCCGGCTCCAGCGGGACGCGTGGCTGCACTACTTCGACTGGGGCCAGGGCACCTGGAACGCCGTCCGGGGCGTGCTGCTCGGCCGCACCGACTACCCCTTCGCGTACCCGATCGCCGACCTGTTCTCCACCCTGATCGTGCTGTCGCTGCCGGTGCTGATCGTGCTGATGGTCCGGCTGCGCCCGCCGCTGGTGCTGGTCGCGTACACGCTGGCGACCATCGTCTCGGTGCTCGGCAGCCTCGGCATCTTCGGCAACACCTCGCGCTACCTGCTGCCGGCCTTCCCGCTGCTCATCGCACTCGCGGTGGCGATGCGCAAGCTGTCCCTGCCGGTGCTGGCCGCGGTGCTGGGCTTCGGGGCGGTCGCCTCCGGCTGGTACGCCGGGTACGTGATCTTCGAGCTGGGCATCCCGTAGACCCCGCGGCCGGCGGGCCGGCCGACCGAACGGGGCGTGTCCGATCCGGACGCGCCCCGATTCGTTTGCCGCCGCCCCCTTGAGCCGACCGATCGTTCGGTTACTCTGTGACGTGTCCCGTCCTCCCCTCTGAGGAGCGCACACATGTCCGCAGCGGTCACCCACCCCCTCGTCGCCGAGCTGGTCGAACGCCACCAGGCCACCCTCGACGCCGCGCTCGACGCCGCCGCCAAGCGCGACTACTGGTCGCCCTACCCCGAGTTCCCCAAGGCGTACGGGGAGAGCGGCGCCGCGGACGGCAAGGCCGCCTTCGAGGCGCTGCTGAACGAGCCGTTCGCCCTCGACGGCCACCCCGCCGACGGCGACCTGGTCGGCGGCGAGACCTCCCCGTACGGCCTCGAACTGGGCATCGGCTACCCGCACGCCGGGCCGGACGCCCTGATCGCCGCCCTGGCCGCGGCCCGCCCGGCCTGGGCCGCGGCCGGCCCGCAGGTCCGCGCCGCGGTCTGCCTGGAGATCCTCGCCCGGATCAACGCCCGCTCGCACGAGTTCGCGCACGCCGTCATGCACACCACCGGCCAGGCGTACGGCATGGCCTTCCAGGCCGGCGGCCCGCACGCCCAGGACCGCGGGCTGGAGGCCGTCGCCTACGCGTACGCCGAGCAGACCCGGCTGCCGCAGTCGGCGGGCTGGACCAAGCCGCAGGGCAAGCGCGACCCGCTGGTGATGACCAAGGAGTTCACCGTCGTCCCGCGCGGCCTGGCCCTGCTCATCGGCTGCAACACCTTCCCGACCTGGAACGGCTACCCGGGCCTGTTCGCCTCGCTGGCCACCGGCAACCCGGTGCTCGTCAAGCCGCACCCGCGCGCCGTCCTGCCGCTCGCGCTGACCGTCCGGATCGCCCGCGAGGTGCTCGCCGAGTCCGGCTTCGACCCGAACACCGTCTGCCTGGCCGCCGAGCACGAGGGCGGCGCGGTCGCCAAGGTGCTGGCCGTCCGCCCCGAGATCAAGCTGATCGACTACACCGGCTCGACCGCCTTCGGCGACTGGCTGGAGGAGAACGCCCGCCAGGCCGAGGTGTACACCGAGAAGGCCGGCGTGAACACCGTCGTCGTCGACTCCACCGACGACTACAAGGGCATGCTGAACAACCTGGCCTTCTCGCTCTCCCTCTACAGCGGCCAGATGTGCACCACCCCGCAGAACCTGCTGATCCCGCGCACCGGTATCGACACCGACCAGGGCGGCAAGTCCTACGACCAGGTGGTCGGCGACCTCGCCGCCGCCGTCGAGGGCCTGCTCGCGGACGACACCCGCGCCGCGGCCGTCCTCGGCGCCGTGGTCAACCCCGGGGTGCTGCAGCGCAGCGCCCAGGCCGCCGACGGCGAGTACGGCGAACTGGCCCTGGCCCCGCGGGTGGTGGCCTCGGCGGAGTTCCCGGCCGCGGTCATCCGCACCCCCGCGCTGGTCAAGCTGGACGCCGACAAGCCGGACGACCGGGCGGTCTTCAACAGCGAGTGCTTCGGCCCGGTCTCCTTCGCGGTCGCCGTCGAGTCCACCCCGGCCGCCGTCGAACTGCTGCGCAGCACCACCCGGGCGCAGGGCGCGATGACCGCCGCCGCCTACACCACCTCGGCCGAGGTCGAGGAGGCGCTGGTGCAGGCCGCCCTGGACAGCGGCGTCTCGCTCTCCTTCAACCTCACCGGCGGGGTGTACGCCAACCAGACCGCCGCCTTCTCCGACCTGCACGGCACCGGCGCCAACCCGGCCGCCAACGCGGCGTACTGCGACGGCGCGTTCGTCGCCAACCGGTTCCGCACCGTGGAGATCCGCCGCCACAGCTGATCCCGCACCCCTCCGGGCCCCGACTTGCGACCGAGCCGGGGCCCGGAGATTCACAGCTCCCCGCGGTCCGGCGATGATGGAGACCGGAAGGCGGCTCCCACCAGCGCCCAACCAACGTCCGACCACCGGGAGATGACACATGACCGCGAAGCAGAACGGCACCGACGTCCTGATCGTCGGCGCCGGACCGACCGGGCTGCTGCTGGCCGGCGACCTGGCCGCCGCCGGGGTCCGGGTCACGGTCCTGGAGAAGCGCGGCGGCGAGTCGAACCTCACCCGGGCCTTCGCCGTGCACGCCCGCACCCTGGAGCTGCTGGACGCCCGGGGCCTCGCCGACGACCTCATCGCCACCGGCCGCACGCTCTCCTCGCTGCGGCTGTTCAACCGCCTGCGGGTGGACCTCGGCCACCTCCCGACCCGCTTCCCGTTCGTCCTGATCACCCCGCAGTACCACACCGAACGGCTGCTCCAGGAGCGCGCGCTGAAGGCGGGGGCGACCCTGCTGCGCGGCACCGAGGTGACCGGGCTGCGCCAGGACGCCGAGGGCGTCACCGTGGAGACCCGCGGCGAGGGCGGCACCGCCGTCCACCGCGCCCGGTACGCGGTCGGCACCGACGGCGTCCACTCCACCGTCCGCGACCTGCTGGGCATCCCGTTCCCCGGCGAGTCCGTCGTCAACTCGGTGCTGCTGGCGGACGTCCGGCTCACCCGGGCGCCCGACGAGGCGGTCACCGTCGGCGCCGGCGAGGACGGCTTCGCCTTCCTGGCCCCGTTCGGCGACGACTGGTACCGGGTCATCGCCTGGGACCGCCACAGCCGCACCCCCGACGGCAGCACGCCGTCCGTCGAGCGGATCGCCGACATCGCCCGCCGCGCCCTCGGCGAGGACTACGGCCTGCACGACGCCCGCTGGACCTCCACCTTCCACAGCGACGAGCGCCAGGCCCCCAACTACCGCTCCGGCCGGGTCTTCCTGGCCGGCGACGCGGCCCACTGCCACTCCCCGGCCGGCGGCCAGGGCATGAACACCGGCCTGCAGGACGCCGCCAACCTCTCCTGGAAGCTCGCCGCGACCCTCCGCGGCCGGGCCGGCGACGCCCTGCTCGACACCTACCAGACCGAGCGCCACCCGGTCGGCCGGGCCGTGCTGCGCAGCTCCGGCGCACTCGTGCGGCTCGCACTCGCGCAGTCCGCGCCGGCCCGGGTGCTGCGCTCCGGGCTCACCGCCCTCGCCGACCACCTCGACCCGGTCGCCGCCCGGGGCGCCCGCACGCTCTCCGGCATCGGCATCCGCTACCCCGCCCCCAAGGACGCCCACCCGCTGGTCGGCCGCCGGGTGCCCGACCTGCGGCTCACCGGCCTGGAGCGGCCCCGCGCGGGCGAGCCGGCCGCCCCCGAGCGGCTCTACGAGGCGCTGCGCAGCGGGCGGTTCGTCCTGGTCAGCAATGACGAGCCGGCCGCCGCCGAGCCCTGGGCCGACCGGCTGGTCACCGCGGCCCCCGCCGACCCGCACGGCAAGCTGCGGGACACCGTGCTGCTGGTCCGCCCGGACGGCCACGCCGCCTGGGCCGCGGTCGACCCGGGGCGCGGCGAGCTGCGGGCGGCGCTCACCGAGTGGCTGGGCGCCCCCGCGGAGTGAGTGCGACCGGGAGCCTGCGGTTCGGCCCGTACGGCTCCCGGCTACGCCCTGGCCCGCGCGTAGTGCCGGGCCGCCTTGGCCCGGTTGCCGCAGGTGGCCATCGAGCACCAGCGGCGGCGGCCGTTCTGCGAGGTGTCGAAGAAGTGCAGGATGCAGGCGTGGTTGGCGCACTTCTTGATCCGGTGCGCGCCCTGCCGGAGCAGGTCCAGGTAGTCGTCGACCGCCAGCCAGGCGGCCAGCCACGGCGGCCCGTCCACCTCGACGCGGTCCACCGGTCCGGCCGGCCCGGCCTCGCGCCGGATGCGCCCGTGCCGCAGCACCTCGTCGAGCCCGGCCCGGACGGCCTCCCCGGGCCCGGGCTGCTCGGCGAGCTCCCGCACCGCCGCGGCCACCGCCTCGCGGGCCTGCCGGACGGCGGCCAGCCCGGCCGCGTCCGCCGGGCAGCGGTCCGCGAGGCCGGCCGAGGACAGCCAGACGGCGTAGCCCCCGGGGTCGGCGAGCAGGTCGTTGAGCGGGGTGCCGGCCCAGCGGGTGTTCAGCAGGTCGAGGGCGAGCGGTTCGCCGATCAGCGGGCGCGGGTCCCGGGGGTCTGCCTGGCTGCTCATCGCTCTCCCATCGACTGCCGCCGAGCTTACCCCCGTCCCTTCCCTCCCGGTTCGGACGATATGTTTCCGAACCGTTTCATGATCTCGCACGCGCAGGATCACCTCGCGTGACCACTGTCGTACGCAGGACCGATGACGTAGCCTCTCGACCGTGCACAGGGTTCCCCACAACTCGATCAGGCCGCTGACGGCGCAGTCCGCCGATCAGCGCCCGAGTCCGCCCATGCCCGTACCCTCGCTCAGCCCCTCCGCCGGCCGTCCCTCCCCGACCGGCGGCTTCGCCGACACCCTGCACCTGGCGATCGAGGCCAGCGGCCTCAGCCTGGACCGGATCCGTGCCGCGCTCGCCCAACGGGGCGTCAGGGTCAGTGTCACGACGCTGAGTTACTGGCGCCGGGGCCGCAGCCAGCCGGAGCGGGCCAGTTCGCTGCGCGCCGTCCACCTGCTGGAGGAGATCCTCGCCCTGCCCCACAGCACGCTCTCCTCGCTGCTGGGCCCGCCCCGCCCGCGGGGCCGCTGGGCCGCCAACGCCACCACCTGCCACCTGCGGCTGGAGGACGTCTGGCCGGGCGAGCAGGAGATCGCCGAGGTCTTCGCCGAACTCGACGCCCCGCCCGCCGGCGAGCTGGAGCGGCTCAGCATCCACGACGCCTACTACGTGGACGCCGACCGCCGCGGCAACCTGCTGCGGATGCGCCAGGTGGTGCGCGCCACCGTGAACGGCGTCACCCGCTGCCTGGTCGTGCACAAGGCCGACGAGGAGGCCACCGGCTGCCCCGAGATCACCTCGGTGCGGCACGGCCGGCTCGCCCGGGTCCGCCGCCGCCCGGAGGCCGGGCTGATCGTCGGCGAGATCATGCTGGACCGCCCGCTCGGGCTCGGCGACAGCACGGTCTTCGAGTACGAGGTGGAGATCCCCTCGGGCGGCGCCGAGACGATGGAGTACAGCCGCCGCTTCGCCATCCCGGTGCGCGAGTACGTGCTCCAGGTGCACTTCGACCCGGCGGCGATCCCGGTCCACTGCGAGCGCTACGACCGCGCGCCGGGCGAGGACGTCGACCGCCACCGCGAGCAGCTGTGGATCGGCGCCTCGGCGAGCGCGCACGTCCTCGCGCCGGACCAGCAGCCTGGGCACGTCGGCATCCGCTGGGAGTGGGAGTAGCCGGCTCCCCACGCCGCCTGCCCACGCCCGATCCCCAGGCCGGCTGCCCGCGCCCCCGCTACCGCGGGCCGGGCCGCTCCTCGGCGGCCATCCGGCGGGCGAGGTGCACCATCCCGGGCAGTGGGAAGAGCAGCAGGAACAGGTTCGGCAGCCACCAGCTCGGCGAGAAGTCCCCGCGCAGCGCCCAGAACGCCACCGCCTGCAGCCCCGCGGTGCTGGTCAGCGCGAGCGAGACCAGCATCAGCGGGCGGGCCCGGCCGATCCCGCCGCGGCGGTGCAGCCGCAGCGCGGTCAGCCCGGTGACGCTCGCCAGGACGTCCAGCAGGACGAACGAGTAGTTCCAGTCGCTGAGCACCGGGTTGTCGTAGTCCTTGTACGCGTACTGGGCCGGGACCAGCGCGAGCAGGGTGACGGCCCAGTAGACCAGGAAGCCGATGTCGGTGACGACCATCGACGCCTTGGTGAACCGCAGGACCCGGCTCCCGGCGGGTACGGTGTGCATCTCGCTCCTCCGTCCTCCGGGCGCGCGGGCGTCGCGGCACCCGGTCACTCGTGGTTCATCCCCCCGCCGAGGTAGAGCACGGCGACCCCCGCCACCACCAGGGCCGCCCCGGCCACCGAGGCCGGCTTGAGCGGCTCGCCGAACGCGACCACCCCGCCGACCAGCGCCCCGACCGTGCCGAGGCCGGACCAGACCGCGTACACCGGCCCCACGTTCAGCGATTTGAGGGCCTGCGCGAGCAGGACGAAGGCCGCCGCGTAGCCGACGGCCACGACGATGCCGGGCCCGAGCCTGGTCAGCCCGTGCGAGGCCCGCAGGGCCAGGGTCGCCGTCACCTCGGCCACGATGGCCGCTCCGACCAGCAGATATGCGCTCATGCCGTGGGTCCCCCCGGTTCACGGCGCGGTCCCCCGCGCACCGATGTCCGACTACGTTCTGTCCTCGACCAGCTGGACGAGCAGGGCGCGCAGCGAGCGGTGCAGCCCGTCGTGCGGCGGGCTGAGGTCCATCAGCCGGGCCGACCACCAGCCGTCGACGGCCATCCGGACCAGCGTGGCGACGGCCGGGTCCAGCCCGTCGTCGACCAGCCGCGCCTGCCAGCGGTCGTACCGGCTGCGCAGGACGTCCAGCACCTCGGGCCCGCCGGCGGCGGCGAGCAGCGCCAGCGGCACCTGGTCGGCCCCGCTGGTGTCACCGGTCGGCGACTGCTCCGGGATGCTCGCCTCCAGCCACGCCAGGGCGTACGACCCGGGCGCCGAGCCGGGCCCGGGCAGGACCGCCTCGAACCGGTCGGCCAGCCGCTCCACCACGCCCCGCACCAGCGCCTGCTTGTTCGGGAAGTGATGCAGCAGCCCGCCCTTGCTGACGCCGGCCTCGACGGCGACGGCGTCCAGCCGCACCGCCTCGATGCCGTCCCGGACCAACAGGCGCTCGACGGCGTCGAGCAGACGATCACGCACCGGTCATGCCCCATCTCTCCATGTCACAGACCGTCCAGACGGTCGGACTCAGCCTAGCAGACCACCGGGAAGGCACCGGAGGGCTCCGGAAATCGCAACGCGCCGGAAACTGAAGACAGTTGACAGTTCGGAATCCACCGTGCTTACGTTTCCTCGGTCGAATTCGGTGACGGCATCGCGGAAGCCCCCGGACGACCGCCGCAAGATTCAAGTGCACGATGATCGAAAGAGCGGCTCCGGGAATTGCCCGGGCCGGGGGGAACGCTGTTCGACATCTACGGGGGATCATGCAGGACCTGCGGATTCGGCGATGTCAGGACGGGTGCCGGAAGCCCCGTCCCTCCTACTGACACATCGTCAACTCACGACTTTCACCGGGCATGTGCCCGTCACGACCGGAGCCTCCGGCCGTCGGCGCCACCCGGCATCGCAGACATGGCCGTCCGGCCGGGCCGCGCGACGGCGCGCTGCTCCGCCGGCCCTAGGGCTCCCTGTCGCACCGCCGAAACCGGCCGTCCGTCCACGGTCCGGCATTCCTCGGCAATTCTGTCGT
Source organism: Kitasatospora sp. NPDC054939 (assembly GCF_053610105.1). NCBI lineage: Bacteria > Bacillati > Actinomycetota > Actinomycetes > Kitasatosporales > Streptomycetaceae > Kitasatospora > Kitasatospora sp. NPDC054939. Next base: position 48,320 of record NZ_JBSGXP010000052.1, read on the forward strand.
GCCCGCGTCCGGAATCGCGCGGCCCGGCACCCCGGGAGCCGTACGCCGAAGAAACCGCCCCATTGAATTCGAGGGAATTCCCGGTGGACATATTCTCCAGAATCTCGGCCTACCGAGCGGCCCGCGACGCCATGGCGGCCGGGCTCTACCCGTACTTCCTGCCGCTGACCGGCAACGAGGGCACCACGGTCACCCTCGGCGACCGCGAGCTGGTCATGTGCGGCTCCAACAACTACCTCGGACTCACCTCCGACCCCCGCGTCAAGAAGGCCGCGGCCGACGCCCTCGACCGGTACGGCACCTCCTGCACCGGCTCCCGCTTCCTCAACGGCAACCTGGCCCTGCACGAGGAGCTGGAGCGCGAACTCGCCGACTACTACGGCAAGCCCGCCGCCCTCGTCATCTCCACCGGCTACCAGGCCAACCTCGGCGCGATCGACGCCCTGGCCGGCCGCGGCGACGTGGTCCTCGCCGACCGCGACGCGCACGCCTCCATCGTCGACGGCGGCCGGCTCAGCGCCGCCCGGCTCCGCCGCTTCCGGCACAACGACGCCGGCGCCCTCGACCGGGCCCTCGCGGCCGTCCCCGACCAGGCCGGCCGGCTGGTCGTGGTCGACGGCGTCTACTCCATGGAGGGCGACCTCTGCGCCCTGCCCGAGATCGTCGAGGTCTGCCGCCGCCACGAGGCCCGCCTGGTCGTCGACGACGCCCACGGCCTCGGCGTGCTCGCCCAGGGCCGCGGCACCTGCGCCCACTTCGGGCTCACCGGGCAGGTCGACCTGATCACCGTCACCTTCAGCAAGTCGCTCGCCTCCCTCGGCGGCGCCGTCCTCGGCGACGAGGACGTCATCCACTACCTCAAGCACCACGCCCGCAGCCTGATCTTCAGCGCCTCCGCGACCCCGGCGAGCGCGGCCTCCGCGCTCGCCGCGCTGCGGATCCTGCGCGAGGAGCCCTGGCGCGCCGAACGCGCCCAGCAGAACGCCGACCGGATCCGGGCCGGCCTCGCCGCCCTCGGCATCGACCCCGGCCTCAGCGCCACCCCGGTCATCCCGCTGCGCACCCGCGGTGTCGTGGAGACCCTGCTGCTCTGGCGCCGGCTGATCGAGCGCGGGGTGTACACCAACCCGGTCGTCCCGCCCGCCGCCTCCCCGCGGCTGCGGCTCAGCTTCATGGCCACCCACACCGACGCCCACCTGGACCGCGTGCTGGAGGTGCTCGCCGAGGAGGCCGACATGTTCCTCGGCGCGGACGAGCCGGACCGGACCGACGAGTTCGCCGGCCTCGCCGAACTCGCCGAGGCGGCCACCGCCGGCGCCACCGTCCGGCCGTGAGCGGGCACCCGCGGCAGCGGGCCGGCGCATCCGCGGGGGAGCACCCCACGGCGGTCACGGCGCTGGCCGCGGCGGCGGCCGGCGCCGTGCTCGGGGCCGGCCTCACCCCCGCGGACGGCGCCGCGCCCGACTGGTCCTGGTGCACCGCCGTGGCGCTCGGCGCGGTGGCGGCCCTCGCCGCCGCCCTCGCCCACCGCCGCTCCGGACGGCCCCGGCCGCACCGGGCCCCGGCCGCCGGACTGCTGCTGCTCGGCATCGCCGTACCCGCCGCCGCGACCGCCGACAGCCCGCTCGCCGCGGCGCCCGCCGCCGCGGTCGCCGCCCTGACCGCCGCCACCTGCGCCCCGCGCGCCTCCGCACCCGCCGTCGCCCCCGCCCAGCGCCCCCCCGGGCTCCGCCGGGCCCCCGCGCCCCCACCCCCCCCCCCCCCAGAGGGCACCCCGGCCCGCCCCCCCCGCCTGCATCGCCTCGCCGCCGCGCGCCCCCCCCCCACACGCCCCC
>NZ_JBSGXP010000053.1:0-49704 GCF_053610105.1 Kitasatospora sp. NPDC054939
GCCCCGGACGGGCCGGCCGGCCGGCGGGGCACCGGAGCGGCCGGAGCCGCCGTCCGAGCAGGTCGGCGGCAGCCGGGCGGGCCGGACCCGGCCAGGTGCGCCCCAGGACGACTACCCTACGGGCGAGTTCACCTTCGTCGACGAGGAGGCGGAGGAGTCCGAGGACGTCATCGACTGGCTGAAGTTCGCCGAGTCGCGCTCCGAGCGCCGTGACGAGCGGCGCCGCAAGCTGCGCAACCGGCTGGTCGGCGCGGCCGTGGCGCTGGCGCTGCTGGGCGCCGGGGCGGGCGGCTACGTCTGGTTCACCCGGGAGGACACCTCGGCGGCGGCCGCGGCCGGCGGGCGCCAGGTCAACGTGGTGCACCTGCGCGACCTGCAGGGCAAGGTGTCGACGGCACTGCTGGTCAACGACGCCTCCGGGAAGAAGGGCACGGTCCTGCTGCTGCCGGACACCCTGAAGCTGCCCGGTCCGGGCGACCCGCCGGTGGTCGCCCTCTCCCAGGCGATGGACAGCCTCGGCGCCTCCGGCACCCGCGACGGCCTGACCACCGTGCTGGGCGCGCCGGTGGCCGGCACCTGGCGGCTGGACACGCCGTTCCTGCGGCTGCTGGTCTCGCAGCTGGGCGGGGTCCGGGTGGACACCGACGTGGAGACCCACGAGGGCGGCAAGCCGGAGGGCAAACTGCTGGCCCCGGCCGGCAAGAACACCCTGCTCAGCGGGCAGGCCGCGGTGGAGTACGCCACCTACCAGGGCCCCGGCGAGAGCCGGGACGCCCAGCTGAAGCGCTTCGGGCAGGTGATGGACGCGGTGGTGCGCACCACGCCCACCGCCTTCGCCGACGCGAAGGACACCGTGCACCGGATGAACGGGCTCTTCGACCCGTCGCTGCCCGAGGAGGCGGTGGCCGGGGTGCTGGCCCAGCTCTCCCAGCTCGCCAAGGACGGCCACTTCTCGACCGTCCCGCTCCAGGTCAAGCCGGACGGCACGCTGGACGAGGCGACGGCCGGCAAGCAGGTCAAGGAGGTGCTGGGCGGCACGGTGAAGTCCGCACAGGGCGGCGAGGGCGCGGCCCGGGTCTCGATCCAGGACGCCACCGGCAACGACCAGGCGGCCGTGGCGGCCCAGGTGCAGGTGGTCAACTCCGGCCTCACCTTCGTGCCGGGCGGGGCCAAGGCGGCGCCGCAGGCCGCCAGTGAGATCCGCTACACCGACGACGCCAAGCAGGCGGCGGCCAAGTCGCTGGCGACCAGCCTCAACCTGCCGGAGACGGCGGTCAAGAAGGTCACCGACCCGCAGAACGCGGACCTGGTGGTCGTCCTCGGCAAGGACTACGCGCCCCCGAAGGCCCCGTAGCCGCGGACCGGACCGGGGCCGCCCCGCGGGGCGGCCCCGGAAAACGGTTCCGGGGCCGCCGCGGCGGCGTGAGATCCTGGAAGGCGATCCCGGCCCGAGCGCCGGGGCGCAGTCCAAGCCGCCGAGCCGGAAGAACACCGTGACCGTCACCGACCACAGCCAGGAACTCATCACCGTCGCCGCCCAGGCGGCGGCCGACAAGCTGGCCCACAACATCGTCGCGTTCGACGTCAGCGAGGTGCTGTCGATCACCGACGCCTTCCTGATCGCCTCCGCGAGCAACGACCGCCAGGTCCGTTCGATCGCCGAGGAGATCGAGGACCAGCTGCGCGAGCAGCTGTCCGTCAAGCCGGTGCGCCGCGAGGGCGAGCGCGAGGGCCGCTGGATCCTGCTCGACTACCTGGACATCGTGGTGCACGTCCAGCACTCCGAGGAGCGCTCCTTCTACTCGCTGGACCGCCTCTGGAAGGACTGCCCCGAGCTGCCGCTGCCCGCCGACGCGATCGCCTCCCGCAACCGCCCCGAGGGCGCGCACACCGACGCGGCCGGCAACGCCGTCGCCCCGGCCGAGCAGGCCCCGGCGGACGACTTCGGCGCCGAGGACTACAGCTGAGCCGGGACGCGCGGGGCCCGCGCATCGTCTTCTGGCGGCACGGCCAGACCTCCTGGAACCTCGAATCGCGCTTCCAGGGCACCACGGACATCGAGCTGACCGGCCAGGGCGTGCTGCAGGCGCAGCGCGCGGCCCGGCTGCTGTCCGGGCTCCGGCCCGACCTGCTGATCTCCTCGGACCTCCGGCGCGCCAGGCGCACCGCCGAGGAGCTGGCCCGGATCACCGACCTGGAGGTGCAGCACCACGAGGGGCTGCGCGAGACCTACGCGGGCGAGTGGCAGGGCCTGACCAACGCCGAGATCCGGGCGCGCTTCCCGGAGGAGTACGCGGCCTGGGCGCAGGGCGAACCGGTGCGCCGCGGCGGTGGCGAACTCTCCACCGAGGTCGCGGACCGCTCGGTGCCGGTGGTGCTGGCGGCGGTCGAGAAGCTGCCCGAGAACGGCACCCTGGTGGTGGTCAGCCACGGCGGCACCATCCGGACCATGCTCGGGCGGCTGCTCGGGCTGGAGCCGCCGCTCTGGGAGTGCTTCGGCGGGCTGTCCAACTGCTGCTGGTCGGTGCTCGGCCAGGGGGCGCGCGGTTGGCGCCTGCTGGAGCACAACGCCGGCACCCTCCCGGAGCCGGTCATCGGCGACGACACCTGACCGGCGGTCGACCGGCCCGTTCGCGGCCGGTCGCCGACGGTCGGCGGGGCGGTCCGCGGGGGCGGATTTCGCAGTTCCGGGCCTGACCGGCTAGAGTCTTCCTCGTTCGCACGGAGGGAACGCGGCCCGGAAGGGAAGCGGGAGATCCGGTGAGTGCGGGGCTGTAGCTCAGTTGGTAGAGCGCTTGCATGGCATGCAAGAGGTCCGGGGTTCAATTCCCCGTAGCTCCACTCCGCACCTGCGGTCCGCGAGGGCCGTGCGTGTTGCGGGGCTGTAGCTCAGTTGGTAGAGCGCTTGCATGGCATGCAAGAGGTCCGGGGTTCAATTCCCCGTAGCTCCACAGCGGAGGAGAGGCCGTCACCCACCGGGTGGCGGCCTCTCCTCGTTCAGCAGCCGCTGCCGTGGCAGCTGGGGCACGGGTCCTCCCAGGACCAGGCCGGTGCGTCGACCAGCCGCTCCATCCGCTCCCGGTCCTCCGCGCCCTCCGGGGTGTAGACCAGCAGGTAGGTCTCCGGCACCCCGGGCATGGTCAGGTACGACGCGTTGAACCGCAGCACCCCGACCGCCGGGTGCCGGAACACCCGCAGGGACGTCCGCGGCGGCGCCACCTCCTGCCGCGCCCACACCTCCCGGAACTCCGCGCTGCGCTCGGACAGCGCCCGGATGTGCTCCTCCCAGGCGGGCTCGCCCACGTGCCGCCCGTACGAGGCGCGCAGCACCGCCACCATCCGGGGCATCGCCTCGTCCCGGTTGAGGAAGGGGTTGCAGCAGCTCGGGGTGGACAGCGCGCACCAGAGGCTGTTGAACCCGCCGTGGTACGAGGTCGAGCGCGTGGGGCCGAACAGCGCGAGGTAGCCGCTGTTGTGCAGCAGGACGTCGAAGCGGGTGTTGGAGACCGCGGCCGGCAGCGGGGCCAGGGCGTCCAGGATGACCTGCGTCGCCGGGTCGAGGATCGCGGCGGGCGGCTCCGGGGGCGTCTTGGCGGTGACCCCGGCGAGGCGGTGGAGGTGTTCCCGCTCGGTGCCGTCCAGCCGCAGTGCCCGGGCGACCGCGGTCAGCACCTGCTCGCTGGCGTTGATCGGGCGGCCCTGCTCCAGCCACGTGTACCAGGTGATCCCGACACCGGCGAGCTGGGCCACCTCCTCGCGGCGCAGCCCCGGGGTACGGCGGCGGGGACCGGGCGGCAGGCCGACGTCCTCCGGGGTGACCCTCGCCCGGCAGGCCTTGAGGAAGCGGGCGAGTTCGGTGCGCCGGTGGGCCTCCCGGCCGGTGGTGGCGGCGGGTGCGTCGTCCAGGACGGTCATACGGTCATCGTGCCGGATCGGACCGGGCCGTAACAGGTGCTGCCGGTACCAGGATCAGCAGGCTCTAACCACCAGTACCGGCGCCCGCCGAAGGTGGTGGCATGACGGACCTCCAGACCCGACCGGCACCGGTCGACCCCACTCCGCGCCGGGCGGTACGGCCCGGCCTGCTCCTCGCCCTCGTGCTCTGCGGCCAGTTCATGGCCGTGCTCGACGCCTCCATCGTCAACGTCGCCGTCCCCGGTATCCGCACCGACCTGGACGCCTCCGGGGCGGCCCTGCAACTGGTGATCGCCGGCTACACCATCGCGTACGCCGTGCTGCTGATCACCGGCGCGCGGCTCGGCGCCCGCTACGGCTACAGCCGGGTCTTCCAGCTGGGCCTGGCCGTCTTCACCGCCGCCTCGCTGGCCTGCGGGCTCGCCCCGGCCACCGGCTGGCTGATCGCCTTCCGGGTGCTGCAGGGCGCCGGTTCGGCGCTGATGGTGCCCCAGGTGATGAGCCTGGTGCAGCGGACCTTCACCGGCGCGGCCCGGGTGCGGGCGCTCGGCCTGTACGCGGCCGTGCTCGCCGGGGGCATGGCGGTCGGCCAGGTGGTCGGCGGGGTGCTGGTGAACGCCGACCTGTTCGGGACGGGCTGGCGCCCGGTGTTCCTGGTGAACCTGCCGATCGGGCTGGTCCTGCTGGCGATCGGCGCGCGGACCCTGCCCGCGCTGCCCGGCGACCGCGACCGCCGTTTCGACGTGCCCGGGCTGGTGGTGCTCGGGGCCGCCCTCGGACTGCTGGTGGTGCCGCTCGTCCTCGGCCACGAGCTGGGCTGGCCGCTCTGGTGCTGGGCGATGCCGGCCGGCAGCGCGGTGCTGTTCGGACTGTTCGCGGTGGTCGAGCGCCGGATCGCCCGGCGCGGCGGGCAGCCGCTGATCTCCGGCCGGGTGCTCCGGGCACCGGGGCTGCGACCCGCGGCCGGCGCGATCTTCCTGATCATGTCGGCGGTCGCCGGCTACCTGTTCGCCTTCGCCCTGCACCAGCAGGCCGGACTCGGCCACAGCGCGCTGCGGGCCGGGCTGCACTCGGCTCCGATGGCGGTCGGCTTCGGGGTGGCGAGCCTGCACTGGCAGCGGCTGCCCGCCCGGCTGCACCGCTCGCTGCCGGTCGCCGGCACCGCCGCGCTCGCCCTCGGCTACCTGCTGCTCGGCCTCCTGCTGGGCGGCGGCGCGGGGATCGGGCCCGGCACGCTGCTGCTGATGACGGCACTGGGCCTGGTGGCCGGCTGTGCCTACGCGCCGCTGTTCGCCCGGGCCCTGGCGGAGGTGGCCCCGGCGGACGCGGCGGACGCCAGCGGGGTGATGGTGACGGTCGTCCAGCTCGGCCAGGTGGTCGGGGTGGCGCTGCTCGGCACGGTCTTCCTCGGCGGGGTCTCCTACCCGGCCACGGCGGCCGACTCCGGCCACGCCCTGCTGGTGGCCTCGGCGGCCATCGCGGGTGCGGTCGCCCTCGGGACGGGCTTCGCGGCCCGTACCCGGCGCGCGGCCGGCTGAGCGCCGGGTGCGGGCCCGAGTGCCGCGGCCGGGGTTCGACAGTCGGCCGGCTGAGTGCCGCGGCCCGGGTTCGACGGCTGGCCGGCTGAGTGCCGCAGATCGGGTTCGACGGCCGCGGTCCGGGCCTGCGGGAGGGGCCTGGGAACTGATTCGTGGAGCACCCCTTCGACCGTGTAAAGTAGTCGATGTCGCCGAGGGAAACCGAAGGAAACCTCCGGTGACAACGCAGGTCGAGGGGCTGTAGCTCAGTTGGTAGAGCGCTTGCATGGCATGCAAGAGGTCCGGGGTTCAATTCCCCGTAGCTCCACAGTGGTCGAGGGCCGCCTTCCGGATCGGGAGGCGGCCCTTGGCGTTCTCGGCGTTGTCGCCGCCCGCGCCGCTCCCGCCGCGCTCGTTGCTGTGGCGCTCCGTCGGGTGGTCCCGGCCGGTCGGGCCTTCCGCCCCGCGGGGCCGGCCCGGACCGCTACCGTCGGGTCATGGCCGATCTGGAGCGCAGACGCAACGAGGAGCTGGCCCGGATCCTGCACCAGCTCGGGTGGAGCCCGGAGCGGCTCGCCCGCGAGGTCGGCCTCGCCCTCCCGCCCAGCCTGGCGATCAGCTCCACCGCCCCCTACAAGTGGCGCGACCGGGGCATGGTCCCGCGCAGCCCGCACGACCAGGCGGTCTGCGAGGTGCTCGGCCGCGCCCTCGGCATCGCCGTCACCTACGAGCAGCTCTGGGGACCGATGGGCAGCAACCGCGGCGCCAAGATCCTCTCGCCCGGCCTGCTCACCGACCCGTGGACGGCCGACACCGCGCGGACCGCGCTGCGCGAGACGGCCACCGGCGCCGGTCCGGTCCGGCTCACGGACCTCCTCCGCGGCGCCGAACTCGACCGCGCCACCCGGCACCTGGCCTCCCCGCCGCCCGCCGTCGACGGCGGCGGGGGCGCCCTGCGGATCGCCCCGGAGATGCCCGGCGACCTGCTCCACTCCTACCGCGGCAAGCTCCGGCTGGCGCGGGCCTGCGGCGGCGGACTCGTGCTCGGCCCGGCCCGCGCGGAACTCGGCATGGTCGCCAAACTGCTCGAACTCGGTTCCTACGACGAGAAGTCGGGCCGCGAGCTGTACGGCGCGGCGAGCCGACTGGCCCGGCTGGTCGGCCGGGCCGGCGACGACCTCGGCCACGACGCCGCCGCCCAGCGGGCCTTCGCCGCCGCCCTGCGCGCCGCGCACCTCGCCGACGAGCCCCGGCTCGCGGTGGCCGCGGCCGGCGGCCTGCTGGCCCAGGCCACCCGCGGCCCGGGCGGACGGGAGCCGGCGGCCGTCGGGATGCTGACCGCGCTGCTCGCGGCGGCGGAGTCCGCCCCCGAACCGCTCACCCCGGCCGAGCGGGCCCGGCAGCTGGGCCGGATCGCCCGCGCGCACGGCCGCCGCGGCGAGGAGGCGGAGGCCGAACGCGCGGCCGGACGGGCCCTCGCCGCAGGGGCCCAGGGGGAGGGCGCCGCGCTGGCCGAAGGCCTGGTCGGGGAGGCGTACCTGTACCTCGGCGCGCCCCTGCGGGCCCGCCCGCTGCTCGCCGCGGCGGTCGACGGCCTCGGCCCCGGACGGGCCAGGGTGAAGGCGCTGCTGATGGTCCGGCTCGCCGATGCGCACCGGCGCACCGGCAACCGCGGCGAGGCCGCCCGGATCGCCGACCGGGCCCGCGCCCTGGCCGCCGGCATGCAGTCGGAACGGGTGGCCGCGGCACTGCACGACTTCGACGCGGCCGTCCGCGGGCGCGACGGCCGCGGTGCCACGGGCTGAGACGCCGCGGTATCGCCGGGAGGCGGCCGAGCGGCTTGCGGTACCCTGAGCCCATGCGAACCGTGCGCCTGCTCCTTAGCCGGCCGCGCTGACCAGGACCGGCCGCGCCCCAGGGCAGTGCCGGAGTCGGCGTGGCGTCCCCTCCTGCGAGGGGCTTTTTTGTTTTCCGACCCTGCCGGTCGAGACCGGTTCGCTATCCGACACCGATGGAGCCTGAAGGACCATGAGCGAGACGACCCCTGCTTCCGGCGCGGCGGAGGCCGCGACCGAGCCGTTCCGGTACAGCGCCTCCCTGGCCGCGGACATCGAGTCCCGCTGGCAGGACATCTGGGAGAAGGAGGGGACGTTCAACGCCCCCAACCCGGCCGGCGCGCTGGCCGACCCGGCCGCGGGCGACGTCTCCGCGAAGCCGCACAGCTTCATCATGGACATGTTCCCGTACCCCTCGGGCGCGGGTCTGCACGTCGGCCACCCGCTGGGCTACATCGCCACCGACGTGTACGCCCGCTACCAGCGGATGACCGGCCACAACGTCCTGCACACCCTGGGCTACGACGCGTTCGGCCTGCCCGCCGAGCAGCACGCCGTCGCCACCGGCCAGCACCCGCGGATCACCACCGAGGCGGCCATGGCCAACATGCGCCGCCAGCTGCGCCGCCTGGGCCTGGGCCACGACTCCCGCCGGTCGATCGCCACCATCGACCCGGAGTACTACCGCTGGACCCAGTGGATCTTCCTGCAGATCTTCAACTCCTGGTTCGACCCCGAGGCCGGGAAGGCCCGCCCGATCGCCGAGCTGGTCGCCGCGTTCGAGTCCGGTGCCCAGGCCACCCCGGACGGCCGCCCCTGGGCCGAGCTGACCGGTGCCGAGCGCGACGAACTGCTGGGCGAGTACCGGCTGGCGTACGCCAAGGAGGTGCCGGTCAACTGGTGCCCCGGCCTGGGCACCGTGCTGGCCAACGAGGAGGTCACCGCGGACGGCCGCTCCGAGCGCGGCAACTTCCCGGTGTTCAAGTCCAACCTGCGCCAGTGGATGATGCGGATCACCGCGTACGCCGACCGCCTGATCGGCGACCTGGACCTGCTGGACTGGCCGGAGGCCATCAAGCTTCAGCAGCGGAACTGGATCGGCCGCTCCGAGGGCGCCCGGGTCGACTTCGCCGTCACCACCGCGGCCGGCGGCGACGAGAAGATCACCGTCTTCACCACCCGCCCGGACACCCTGTTCGGCGCCACCTACATGGTGCTGGCCCCCGAGCACGGCCTGGTCGACGCCGTCGTCCCGGCCGCCTGGCCGGCCGGCGCCCCCGAGGCGTGGACCGGCGGCGCCGCCACCCCCGCCGAGGCCGTCGCCGCCTACCGCGCCGCCGCGGCCGCCAAGTCCGACGTCGAGCGCCAGGTCGAGGCCAAGGTCAAGACCGGCGTCTTCACCGGTGCGTACGCCGTGAACCCGGTCAGCGGCGAGCCCGTCCCGGTCTTCATCGCCGACTACGTGCTGATGGGCTACGGCACCGGCGCCATCATGGCCGTCCCCGCGCACGACCACCGCGACTTCGCCTTCGCCCGCGCCTTCGAACTGCCGATGCGCTGCGTCGTGCAGCCCACCGACGGCCGCGGCGAGGACCCGGCGGAGTGGGCCGACGCCTTCGACACCTACGACTCCGTCATCGTCAACTCGGCGCACGACGAGGGCACCGCCGACGGCATCGCGCTGGACGGCCTGTCCGTGGTCGACGCCAAGGCCGCCGTCACCGCCTGGCTGACCGGCCGCGGCATCGGCGAGGGCACCGTCAACTACCGCCTGCGCGACTGGCTGTTCAGCCGCCAGCGATACTGGGGCGAGCCCTTCCCGATCGTCTACGACGAGGACGGCGTCATGCACGCGCTGCCCGAGTCGATGCTGCCGGTCGAGGTCCCCGAGGTCGACGACTACTCGCCGCACACCTACGACCCGTACGACTCCACCTCCTCGCCGAAGACCCCGCTGTCGCGCAACGAGGCCTGGGTCGAGGTCGAGCTGGACCTGGGCGACGGCCCCAGGAAGTACCGCCGCGAGACCAACACCATGCCCAACTGGGCCGGCTCCTGCTGGTACGAGCTGCGCTACGTCGACCCGGTCGACCGCGAGCAGGTCGTCGACCCCGCCAACGAGCAGTACTGGATGGGCCCGACCGCCGACAAGCCGGCCGGCGGCGTCGACCTGTACGTCGGCGGTGCCGAGCACGCCGTGCTGCACCTGCTGTACGCCCGCTTCTGGCACAAGGTGCTGCACGACCTGGGCCACGTCTCCTCGGTCGAGCCGTTCCACAAGCTGTTCAACCAGGGCATGATCACCGCCGACGTCTACCGCGACGAGCGCGGCTTCCCGGTGCCCGCCGCCGAGGTCGAGGAGCACGACGGCCAGTACTCCTGGCAGGGCGAGCCGGTCAAGCGCGAGGCCGGCAAGATGGGCAAGTCCCTGAAGAACGCCGTCGCCCCCGACGAGATCGCCGACGAGTACGGCGCCGACACCCTGCGCCTGTACGAGATGTCGATGGGCCCGCTGGACGTCTCCCGCCCCTGGGACACCCGCGCCGTCGTCGGCTCGTACCGCTTCCTGCAGCGCCTGTGGCGCAACATCGTCTCCGAGACCACCGGCGAGCCGGTCGTCACGGAGGAGGAGGCCGACGAGGCCACCCTGCGCGCCCTGCACAAGGCGATCGACGGCATCCGCGGCGACATGGCCGGCCTGCGCTTCAACACCGCCGTCGCCAAGGCCATCGAGCTGAACAACTTCCTGGTCAAGCGCGGCTCCACCCCGCGGTCGGTCGCCGACCAGCTGGTCCTGCTGGTCGCCCCGCTGGCCCCGCACATCGCCGAGGAGCTGTGGCGCCGCCTGGGCCACGAGGGCTCGCTGGCCTTCGCCGACTACCCGGTCGCCGACCCGGCGTACGTGGTGGACGAGAGCGTCACCTGCGTCGTGCAGATCAAGGGCAAGGTCAAGGCCCGGCTGGAGGTCGCCCCGTCGATCTCCGACGCCGAGCTGGAGGCGCTGGCACTGGCCGACCCGGCGGTCGTCGCGGCCATCGGGGACGCGCCGGTGCGCAAGGTGATCGCGCGGGCGCCGAAGCTGGTGAACATCGTCACGGGCTGACGGCGTACGGCACGGGTCGGCGGGCCGGCGGTGCACGGCACGGGCTGACGGCGTGCGGCACGGGTCGGCGGGCGCACGCGGTACGGCGTGCGGGCCGGTGGTCGTCACGGGCCGGCCGTTCGCGGCCGTGCGGCAGGGCGGGTGCTCCTCGGGGCGCCCGCCCTGCGGCGTCCGGTCCGGGGTGGGGAGATCGGCGAAGGGCCCTCAGGGGGATCCCCGATCTGTCCCTGATCCGGGGCCCCGGGCGGTCCTTCGGGCTGCCCGGCGCAGGTCGATCCCGATACGGTGGAACCGTCGGTGACCCGGCCCGCGTTGGGCCTGGTGGCGGCTCCGTATCGGTGCTGCTCGGCTCGGAGGAAGGCGGCTTGTGATGGAAGCGCTCAGCGTGATGGTGGGGCTGGCCCTGCTCATCGGCGTGACGCTGCTCGTCCTGGCGGTGGTCGGCACGGTCAAGGTGACCAAGAAGGTGGCGTCCAAGGCCGCCAAGGAGGCCGCCAAGCAGGAGGCCGTGGCCCGGCGGGCCATCGAGAACGTCGCCCTCAAGGCGAAGAGCTACACCAAGATCGGCCCGGCGGGGCAGATCTCCGCCGTCCGGCTGTCGCTGCGCACCTCGCTCGACAACACCCGGCACATCCTGGAGGGCGGCCTCGCCGAGGACAGCCAGCTCGGCGAGTCGCTGCAGCTGCTGACCCGGCTCGACGCCCACGCGGCCGAACTCGACAGGGAGCTGCGCCTGCTGGAGCGCGAGCCCGACGTCGACCGGATCGCCGCCAAACTGCCGGAGCTGCGCGAGCGCGCCGAGCGGATCACCCACGCGGCGGAGACCATGCGCTGGGCCGCCCAGGACCGGATGCACCGCTTCGCCGACGACGAGCTGGGCCGGCTCAGCCAGGAGTGCGAGAGCGAGGCCGGGGCGCTGCGGCACTGGGACGCCGTCGGGTCGGCCGGTCCGGCTGCCGGTGCTGCGGGTGCGGCCGGTGCGCCCGCCGGTTCTTCGGCCGGGACTGGTGCTGCCGGGGCCGGTGCTGCCGGTGCCGGTTCGGCGGCGGCTCGGGAGGAGGCGTCGCAGCGTCCGGCGCTCGCGCCCGGTGCCGGCAACCGTCCGACCGCCGAGGAACTGCTCGGGCTCGCCGACCCGCTGACCCGGCTCGGACAGCGACTGCGCAAGCCCAACGCGGGACCCTCGGCGGGCTGACCTTCGTCTTGCGCCCGGCGGGCCGGTGGACCTTGGGTCCGCCGGCCTGCTTCGTTCGTGGCGCCCGGGGCCGTCCCGTTCGGGCGGGCCTCCGGCTCCGTGCTTCCGGTGTCCCGGTCCGTCGGCGGCGGCGCCCGCCTCCGTTCGGGCGGGCCTCCGGTTTCGTTCGGGCGTCCGGCTGCGTCGCGTTACCGGGTCGGCGATCCGCGTCGGTGGATCCGGGACGGTGATCCGGGTCGCGCGCGTGGGTCCGGCCGCGGGGCGGTCGAGCAGGACGTCGGCTGCGACACGGCGCTGTCGTCCGCGCCGGGCGGGGGGTAACCTCCGGCACATGCCCGCCGACCTCGCCCTCGTCACGGATTCCACGGCCTACCTGCCGCAGGAGGCCATCGACCGCCACGGCATCACCGTCGTCCCGCTGAGCGTCGCGGTCGGCGACACCGTCCTCGCCGAGGGCGTCGAGATCTCGCCGAAGGACGTCGCCGAGGCGCTGCGCGGCCGGCAGCGGGTGACCACCTCCCGCCCCAACCCGGAGACCTTCGCCGCCGCGTACCGGGCCGCAGCCGAGGCCGGCGCCCGCGGGATCATCTCGGTGCACATCTCCGGCGAGCTGTCAGGCACCCACGAGGCCGCCCTGCTGGCCGCCGCCGAAGCGCCCGTCCCGGTGCGGGTGGTCGACAGCCGGCTGGTCGGCATGGCCCTCGGGTACGCGGTGCTGGCGGCGGCCGAGGCCGTAGCGGGGGGCCGGGGACTGGACGAGGCGGCCGGCGCCGCCGTCGACCGCGCGGCCGGGACCAGCGGCTTCTTCTACGTCGACACGCTGGAGTACCTGCGCCGCGGCGGCAGGATCGGAGCCGCCCGGGCCCTGCTGGGCTCGGCGCTGGCCGTGAAGCCGCTGCTGCACCTCGCGGGCGGGCGGATCGAGCCGCTGGAGAAGGTCCGGACGGCTTCCCGCGCCATCGCCAGGCTGGAGGAGATCGCCGTCGAGCACGCCGGGGAGCGGGAGGTCGACATCGCCGTGCACCACCTGGCCGCCGAGGACCGCGCCGAGCCGCTGGCGGAGCGGCTGCGGGTCCGGGTGCCCGGGCTGCGGGAGCTGCAGGTGAGCGAGGTCGGTGCGGTGATCGGTGCGCACGTCGGGCCGGGGCTGCTCGCGGTGGTCGTCTCGCCGCGCTGAGGCGGGCGCGGGCGGTCCGGTGGTCCGGGCGTCCGGGGTGTCACGGGATGCCTCTGGGTGTTCCGGGTCCTGGGTGTTCCGGATCGTGGGCGTGGCGTGGGCCTGGTTCACTCGTTCGGGCGACAGTGGTTTTCCACAGGGCCGGGTTGTCCACAGGGTCCCGGATGTTTTCCCTGCGGGCGGGCGGAGTCGTCTACGGTGCTCCGCATGACGACTCTTCGTAAGCGTTCGAGTGCCGTGAGTGGTGCTGTGAGTGGTGCTGCGGGTGGTGCTTTCGGTGGGGGTGGCCGCGGGGCCGGGGCTGCCGGAGCCGTTGCGCGGCTGAGGTTGGCCGCCCTGTTCCCTCCGCCGGACGGGCGTGCGGGTGGGGCACCCGTGGCCGGCGGACCGGCCGCGGGCGAGGGACCGGCCGTGGGAGGTCGGGGTGCGGGGCCCGACCCGCCGCCGCACGGGGCATCCGACTCCGCCGGGACGTCCGATTCCAACGGGACGTCCGACGTCCCTGAGGTGTCCGACGATCCGTTCGGGCTGCCCGAGCCCGTTCGGGGCGGGGGTCTGCAGCGGTTCGGCCGGGCCGTCCTGCTCGACCGGCGAGCGGCGGTCGGGCTCGGCGTCCTGCTGTTGATCGCCGTCGCCTACGCCGCGCAGCACTTCTGGCTCGGTCGGCCGCAGGAGGTTCCGTTGCCCGTGCCGCGCGCCGAGGCCGTGGCCTCCGCCGGTGCCGCGCCCGCCGGGCCGGGGGTGCCGGGGCCGTCGGACGCCGCCTCCCCGTACGCCCCGTCTCCGGCGGCCGGCGGCCCGGCCGGAGCGGTCGCCCCCGGCACCCCGGGCGCCCCGGGCGGCGCGGACCCGGTGGTGGTGGACATCGCCGGCCGGGTGCCGACCCCGGGCGTGCACACCCTCCCGGGCGGAGCGCGCGTGGCGGATGCCCTGCGGGTGGCCGGGGGCGCGCTGCCCGGCACGGACACCCGGGCGCTCAACCTGGCCCGGGTCCTGACGGACGGCGAGCAGATCCTGGTCGGGGAGACAGCAGTGCCCCAGCCTCCGCAGGTCCAGCTGCCGGCCCCGGTCGGCACGGCGCCCCGGCAGCCGATCAGCCTCAACCGGGCCACCCTCGAACAACTCGACACCCTCCCCGGTGTCGGCCCGACCCTCGCCCGGCGCATCCTCGCACACCGGCAGGCCCACGGTCCGTTCCGCTCGCTCGACCAACTGCGCCAGGTCGGCGGGATCGGGGAGCGCACCTACGCCGAACTCCGACCGCTGCTCACCCTCTGACCGCCCCGAAGGGAGGTGCCCGCCGTGCTCTCCATCCCGGTCCTCCGCCCTCCGGTGCCCTCCGCGAACGGGCCCACCTCCCCGTGGCCCGCCGCGGACGCACCCTCGCCGAGGGCCCCGACGCCGTTGCTGCTCCCCGCCGCCTCCGCCTGGCTGGTCACCGCCCTGGCGCTCGGCCCCGGGGCCGGCCACGGCCTCCTCCTCGCCGTCGCCGCGGGTACCGCCACCCTGATCGCGGTCCTGCTGCTCCGGCGAGCGGCGGGCCGCCGGGGTGCGGCGGTCACGGCGGCCGCCGCCCTGCTCACCGGTGCGGCAGCGGTCGCGGCCACCGTGCTGCACACCGCCGACCTCCACCGGGGCCCGCTGCCGGCCCTCGCCCGTCCCGCCGCAGCCGCCGCCCACGGCGAGACCGGCCCCCGCGAACCGTCACCGCGGCCGCCGACGGCAGGCGTCGAACTGACCGTCACCGGCGATCCCAGCACGGGCACCTCCCGGACCAGGGGGACCACCGCGGGCCGCGCGTACCTCACCGTGGACGCCGTGGCCGACCACGTCACCGTGCTCACCGCCCCCGCGGGCGGTCCGCCGCCCGGCAGCACCACGCGGACCCGGACGCCGGTCACCGTCCTGGTCCGGGCACCGGACACCGCCGCCTGGCAGTCGCTGCTGCCCTCCACCCGGCTCGCGGTCGAGGCCAGGGTCGCACCGCCCGGCCAGGGGCACGGGGAGGAGTCGTCGACCCTGCTGCTCCCACAGGGGCCGCCCCGAGTCCTCGCGGGCCCCAGCCTCCCGCAGCGGGTCGCGGGCCGACTGCGGGCGGGCCTGCGCTCGGCCACCGACGGGCTTCCTGCGGACGCCCGCGGGCTCCTCCCGGGCCTGGTCGTCGGCGACACCTCACGCCTCCCCGACGACCTGCGGGACGCCTTCCGGGCCACCGACCTGGCCCACCTGACGGCCGTCAGCGGCGCCAACCTCGCCATCGTCCTGGGCGTCCTGATCGGCGTGCCCGGCCGGGCGGGAACGGCCGAACGCAGCGGGCTCGCCGCCCTCTGCGGACTCTCGCTGCGCGGCACCGCGACCGCCGGGGCGGCCCTCGTCCTGGCCTTCGTGGTCGTGTGCCGACCGGAACCCAGTGTGCTCCGGGCCGCCGGCACCGGCCTGATCGGGCTGCTCGCCCTCGCCACCGGCCGTCCCCGGCAGGCCGTCCCGGCGCTCTCCGGCACGGTCCTGGTCCTGGTGCTGCTGGATCCGTCCCTGGCCCGCTCGTACGGGTTCCTGCTCTCGGTGCTCGCCACCACCGGGCTGCTGGTGCTCGGCCCGCGCTGGGCCGACGCGCTGCGGGCCCGGGGCTGGCCGCCCCGCCCGGCCGCCGCGGTCGCGGCCGCGGCAGCCGCCCAGGCGCTCTGCGCACCCGTCACCGTGCTGCTCTCCGGGCACGTCAGCCTGGTCGGGATCCCGTGCAACCTGCTCGCCGAACTCGCGGTCGCCCCCGCCACCCTGCTCGGCTTCACCGTCCTCGCCGTCGAACCGCTCTCCCCGGCGGCCGCCGGGGCGCTCGCCGAGGCGGCGGCCGTCCCGACGGGCTGGCTCGCCGCGGTGGCCCGGCACGGCGCGAGCCTCCCCGGCGCACAACTGGCCTGGCCGGACACCCTCCTGGGCACCGCGGCGCTCGCCGTCGCCACCCTCGCGGCCTGCTGGGCGGCCCCGCTGCTGCTCGCACCCGGCGGCGGCCGCAGGGCGGCGCGGCTGCGGCCGGCCGTGGCGGGCGCACTGGCAGCAGCCCTGCTGGTCGTCCTGTGGCGACCCCCGCTGCTCACCCGGGTCGCCACCGGCTGGCCCCCGCCGGGATGGCGGCTGGCCATGTGCGACGTCGGGCAGGGCGACATGCTGGTACTGCCCGTCACCCCGGACGGCGGCACCGGAGCCGGTGCCGGTGCTGGTGTGGGGACCGGTGCCGACAGCGCGGTGGTGGTCGATGCCGGCCCCGATCCGCGGGCGGCCGACCGCTGCCTGCGCTCCCTCGGCATCACCGCCGTACCGCTCCTGCTGATCACCCACTTCCACGCGGACCACGCCGAGGGCATCCCCGGAGTGCTGCGCGGGCGCCGGGTCGGCGCGATCCAGGGCAGCACCCTGGACGATCCGCCGGGCGAGGCCGAGCGGGTCCGGCGGTGGGCAGCGGCTGCCGGGGTCCCGCTGCTGCGGGCCGGGCGCGGCGAGCGCCGCACCGCAGGACCGGGCCTCAGCTGGGAGGTGCTCTGGCCGGACGCGCCGGCCGGGGCCTGGGCCCCGGGCGCCAACAACGCCAGCGTCGCCCTGCTCGTCACGCTCGGCGGGGGCCTGCGGCTCGCCCTGCTCGGCGACCTCGAACCCCCGGCCCAGGCCGCGCTGCTTGCCCGGCCCGGGCCCGGCCGGGTCGACGTCCTCAAGGTGGCCCACCACGGTTCCGCCCACCAGGACTGGGGGCTGGCCGCGGCGCTCGACCCGCGCCTCGCGCTGATCTCCTGCGGGCGGGGCAACTCCTACGGCCACCCCTCGCCCCGGACGGTCGACCGGCTGCGCGCGCTCGGGGCGACCGTGCTGCGCACCGACCAGGCCGGTGACATCGCCGTGCTCGGCTCGACGCCGGCCGAGCTCGGGGTGGTCACCCACCCGGCGGGGGAGTGACCGTGGCTCCCCGCGAGCGGCCCGCGGGCCTCAGCTCTCCTCGCGCCAGCCGTCGTACTCGGCCACCAGCTCGTCCAGGCCGCGCAGCCGCTCGACCGTCCACCCCTCCTCGGGGGGTTCCACGACCACCAGCCACTGGGCGTCATCGGCGTCGTCCTCACCGGCCAGTGCGTCCCGGACGACCTCCAGCTCCCCGAGGTCGGCGTGACGGGCGCTCAACTCCTCGGCCACCTCGTCGGCGGCGTCCCGGTCGGCCAGTACCAGCAGCTGCCTCTGCTGCGGGTCGAAGCCCTCCACCGCACCACGTCCCTGTTCGTCGTTCACACGCTTGTCACTCACCCGCCCATTCTGCCGACCGCCTCCGGGGCTTCCGCACGGAGGTCGCCCTTGATCAACAGGAGAGGGGAGGTGCCGGGAGGTCGGGGTTCGGGAGGCGCGGCGGGGGGTGGGTGCGCCTCGGGGGCCGGGGAGTGTCCGCGGGGCGTGGGATGCTGGTAGGCGATGGCCAGGAAGAGTGCTCCCGATGACCTGCTCGCTCCGCTGACCCTTGCGGTCGGTCAGGAGGAGCTGCTGCTCGACCGCGCGGTCGCCCAGGTGGTGGCGGCGGCGAAGGCGGCCGACCCCGACACCGACGTCCGTGACCTCGCCCCCGGGGCGCTGCAGCCTGGCGCGCTCGCCGAGCTCACCACGCCCTCGCTGTTCGCGGAGCGCAAGGTGATCGTGGTCCGGGCCGCGCAGGACCTCTCCGCCGAGTCGGTGAAGGAGGTCAAGGCGTACATCGAGGCCCCGGCCGATGAGGTGATCCTCGTCCTGGTGCACGCCGGCGGGGCCAAGGGCAAGGGCCTGCTGGACGCCGGACGGAAGGCGGGCGGCCGGGAGGTCGCGTGCGCGAAGCTCGCCAAGGCGTCGGAGCGACTGGCCTTCGTGAAGGGCGAGTTCCGCACCCTCGGGCGCTCGGCGAGCCCGGAGGCCTGTCAGGCGCTGCTCGACGCGCTCGGCAGCGACCTGCGCGAGCTGGCCGCCGCGTGCAGCCAGTTGACCTCCGACGTCGAGGGCACGATCGACGAGAGCGTGGTGGCCCGGTACTACAGCGGGCGGGCCGAGGCGACCGGCTTCGAGGTCGCCGACCTGGCGGTCACCGGGCGGGCGGCCGAGGCGCTGGAGCGGCTGCGCTGGGCCCTGGCCGTCGGGCAGCCGCCCACCGGCATCACGTACGCGCTGGCCTCCGGCGTCCGCAGCATCGGGCGGCTGGCCACCGCCGGGCGCAACATGCGTCCGGCGGACCTGGCGCGCGAGTTGGGCATGCCACCGTGGAAGGTCGACCGGGTCCGCCAGCAGATGCGCGGCTGGACGGGTGACGGCGTGGCGACCGCGCTGACCGCCATCGCGCAGGCCGACGCGGCGGTCAAGGGCGGCTCCGACGACCCGGCCTACGCCCTGGAGCGGGCCGTGGTCGCCGTGGCGAGGGCCTCCCGCGCCGGCGCCCGGCAGTACTGAGCCCGGCAGTCCCCAGCCCGGCAGTCCCCAGCCCGGCAGTCCCGAGCTCGGCAACCCGGGATCCGGCCGCTATGCGAGGTCCGAGACCCCGGCCGTACCGCCCGCGCACCGGCCGGCCTGTCGCCATCGGTCGTACCGCCCCGCGCACCGGTCTGCCCTCCCTGAGCACCCGGTGCGGCCCGGGCGCCGCCCCCGCGGCTGCCCGGGCCGGCGGGCGCCGGTGGGTCGGTCAGGACCCGCCGATGGCCTTCATGGCGTCCCGGCCGTCGGAGAGCAGGGCCTGCCGGATGGTGTCCTTCTCCACGACCTTGGTCTTGCCCGACTGGTAGCTGCCGATCCAGGTGAAGCTCATCGTCATGCCGCCGTGCCGGATCATCAGGACGTAGTTGACGTCGTGGTAGCTGCTGGTGGAGCCGGTCGCCTCGTCCCGGTAGGCGAGGTACGCCTCGTCGCCGTAGTTCGGCACGTCGGTCAGCTCGTACTTCTGCTGCGTGTACGCGGCCTTGGTGCCGGCGAACTCGGGGGCCGAGTCGACGGTCTTGTGCAGCTGGACCTGAAGGTCGACCGTGGCGTAGTCGGGCAGGTCCTCGCCGGTGACCGAGCGCTTCATGTAGGCGAAGCAGCTCATGGTGTCCAGTGACGTGTGCCGACTGAACCGGGGCTTCGGGTAGTTGTCGACCATCCGGTAGGTCTGCTCGAACTTGGTGAACTTGCCGGTTTTGCAGAGGTCGTCGACGACCCGGTAGCCGTGCAGCTTCTGCGCTCCGCCGCCGCCTTCGCCGACGAGGCCGGGAACGGTGAACACCGCGGTGGCCCAGGCCGCCGAGACGAGCAGCGCGCCGGTGAACGCCCAGACGGTGTTGCGGCGCAGGTTCCCGCCCCGGTTGCCGCCGGGGCCGCTGCCGCCGCTACCGGCCGGGGGCAGCCCCGGCGAGGCGGGCAGTCCCGGTGACGCGGGCAGGCCGGGCGGCGGGCCGAAGCCCTGGACACCGCCGTTCGGTGCGGGCTGCTGAGACTGCTGCTGCGGGAAGCTGCCGAACCCCTGCCCGCTCTGCGGCGGCGGTGGTGCCGTCATACTCGTCCCCCCTGAATCCGTACCCCTGGATCCGGTTCCGCCGGATTCGTTCCCGGCGCCGTCGGTACCCGGGTGCGAGCCGTCTCCGTGCCCGTCTCCGTACCTCCGGTGATCCCTCGATGTCCGACGACCATAGCGGTAGGGCCGGTTCCCGGGACATCGAGCCCGGTGCCCGGTGCCCGGCCCGGGCCCGCCACCACCCGGCCCCGGAAACGCGACGGCGCCGGAACACGACGGCCCCGGAAACGCGACTGCCCGACCGGTGGGGACCGGTCGGGCAGTGGTCGAGGCCTCCGATGAATCGGGGCCTCCGGCAGAGCCGTGTGCACCGCACCCGCGTGGCGAACGCAGGCCGCGTGTGTTCGAGACATCTGACTGACCAGCGGAAACAGCCCTATAGGCCGGTTGACCTGGGGAAACGCAATCCCGCGTTATCCCTCGCTATCCCGGCTCATCTCGCACTCATGTGTACTGAATGTGTACTGCAGACGAGAGCGGCGCCGCCCGGTGGTGAGACACCGGACGACGCCTGAGCCGGACCCCTCACAACAGGGAGTCCGACCTTGACGCACGACCCTACCCCCGCCATGCCCAGGCCCCGGCGACGCCTGCCGGACTTCGCGGCCACGAGCCCGCTGCACCTGCTGATGCTGTCCATGGACCTCAGCGTGGACGACCCGCGAGACGTCCTGCTCGCCGTGGTGTACCGGCTGGCCGCCCGCATCGAACGCCGGATGGCCCCGTGGGACGCTGACGGCCTCGACCTGGTCGGCGCCTCCGCCTACGCCAACCTCACCGGCGGACCGTGCAGCGTCCACCTGCAGGCCCGCATCGGCCGGTACGACGACCGCGGGGACGGTGCCCTGTGACCACCACTGCCGAGCGCTGGCTGACCGGCGCTGCCGCCCTGGTGATCGTGGCCCTGACCGGCGCCGCGTTCTGGCTGTCCTACGCCCACCTGCACACCGTGGCCGCCGGACACGGACTCGGCGCCTCGCCGGCGCGGGCCTGGGCGTGGCCGGCCACCCTCGACCTGTTCATCGTCGCCGGAGAGCTGATGATGCTGCGGGCCTCGCTGGCCCGGCGCCCGGACTGGTGGGCGATCGGGCTGACCGTGGCTGGCTCGGGCGGCAGCATCGCGCTGAACATCGCCGGCGTCGAGGGCACCGACCCGCTCGACTACATCACGGCCGCCGTCCCGCCGACCGCCGCGCTGCTGGCGTTCGGCGCGCTGATGCGGCAGGTGCACGGGCTGCTGGCTGCCGAACAGCCGGCGGCCGGTGCGGCCTCCGTGGTGGAGAGCACCATGCAGGCCGGTGACCAGCCTCATACGGTGATCACCGAAGCAGCCTCCGACCGTGGCGATATCGCCACGGTTGTGGGGGACACGGTGTCCCTCACAGGGGTCCCGGAAGGACCCGAGTTCGTTGGGTCCCTCGGGGGCCTGACTGCGGGCGGTCGCGTTGCGGGCCGCGCCGAGGAGATCGAGAAGGGTACTCACTCACTGCGTACCCCTGCGGGTCCCGCCAGTCTGGCCGACGGAAAGGGGCTGCAGAGCCTGCACACCCTCGACGCCATCGAGGCCATCTCGCCGGGTGGGGTCAGCGGCGCGTACCCCACCGACGGCCCGGTGCACCCGGAGCCTGTACCCGCCGGGTACACCCCGCTCCCGGAGCGGGTACGGCTGGAGTTCCTGCCGCTGCCCGATCGGGTCGGGGCAGTCCTTGCCCGGCCGGCAACGGCCGCCGCCAAGGGGGCGCGCAAGCGGGTCGAGGTACACGCCGAGTACGTACCCGAGCGCACCGTACCCGCCGAGTACACGGCCGCTGAACAGGACGAACGGGACGACCTCGCCGACACCGCCCGCTCACGGTTCGCGGGTGTACTCGCCCGCGGCGGCGTGCCCTCGATCCGTACCCTGCGCGCCGAGTACGGCATCGGCCAGGCCCGCGCCCAGCGGGTACAGGACGCGCTTCGCTCCGTACCCGCGGCCGTCTGAGAGGCCGCTCCCCATGCTGCTCGCCCTCGCGGTGTGGCTGCTGCTGACGGCGGCCGGGTTCACCGGCCTGGCCGCCGTCGCTCCCCACGCCCTGCCCGCCGTGCTGCGGACCACCTTCCTTGTCCTGCTCGCCTGTGCCTTCCTGGCCGGCCTGTTCTCCCTGTGAGGATCACCATGAACACCGTCACCCTCGGCGGCCTCTGCGTCGGCATCAGCGTTCTCATCGGCATCGGCGTGCGCTGGTGGTTCCACGAGGCGCACAGGCCGGCCGCCGCCGTCCCCTACCTCCTGTCCATCGCCTACGGGATGATCGGGATCATCTCCACCGGCGGGCTCCTCTCCGGCGTCTTCGGGATCGCCCTGTGGGGCGCCAGCGGTCTCGGTGACCTGGCCTTGGTCTTCGGGGTCGGTGGCAGCACCGCCGACACCACGCGAGCTCAGCAGGTCGCCCTCACCAGCGGCGGCTACGTCACGGTCCTTCTGCTCACCGTCACCGTGATCTGCCTGGTCAGGTGGGCCAGCGCCGTCCCGGTCCGCAAGGTGATCGCCGGGTCCCTCGGGGGTGCGTGCCTCGGCCTGTCCGGCACCGTCGCCGGAGCCGCCGCCGTCCCCCTCGCCTCAGCCGTCAACGCCCTCGGCGCCGCAGTCACCATGGCCATCCAGTGACCGGCCGCCTGCTGGCCGGCGGGGGAGTGCTCCTCCACCGCGTGACCGCCTGGTGGGCCCGGGACGGCGTCAAGTCCGGCATCGCCCGCGTCATCGGCACCATCCTCGGCGTCGCCTTCGCGGCCGGGATGCTCGCCGCCGCCCCCGTCCTCTGGTGGCCCCTCGCCGCCGGCTGGCTCATCACCTCCTGGTGCACCACCCCGGCCGCCGCCGAGGCGCCCGAGGCCGGCCCGAGCGAGGAGGAGACGACCGCGTTCCTCGCCACCCTCCACCTGATCATCGGCGGCGAGAAGGGCGCGCACCTCGCCCAGCTCGCCGCCGCGATCCTCGGGGACGAGACCGCGACCGACCGCATCCGCGAGATGTGCACGGCCGCGGGCGTCCCCATCAACCGGGGGGTGCGCGTGCGAGACCGGGGGGTGTCTACCGGGGTGAGGCGGGACGATCTGCCCCCGCTCCCCCCGACCGCTCTCCAGCCCCTTCTGGCCGGTGTTGCTGCTGGTCAGAGCGAGCAACAGCAACAGCAACACGCGTCTGGAGAGGGGCCCCGAAAGGGGTTCTCGATCATCGACGACCCGGCCAACCCGGCCCGATCCGCCGTCCACTGGCGGAGCTGAGACGGCCATCTGATCAAGAGTGCGCCCCGGTCCGCCGACCGGGGCGCGCTCAGCACTATGCCGCTGGGCAACCAGCGTGCTCGACAAGGGAGGTGTGCGGGGTCAGGTCCTCGATCCACGGCCCTCGCACCCAGAGACCGCAGTCCGGGCACATGCCGAGTTCGGCCGGCCGCTCACCCGCGGGGGCCTCCCCGCTGGCCGCTGCAGGCTGGTCCGCAGCGGTTGCGCCCCACTGTCGGTGGACCATGTCCAACAGTTCGGCCAGGGCCTGGCTGCCCGGAAGCGACTGGTGGAACATCATGCGTGCCTCCCACGGTGGATCCGCTGTATCCGCGTGACCAGCACCGTAGGTGTCCGGATTGCTCGCTATCCCGGAGATTGCTCGGGATTTCTCCCGCACCTGTGCAGAGTTCGGGAAGTTGCTCACACAGGAGTGAGCGATGCCCGGGCGCGGGCTATCAGCCTGTGCGCCGCTGGCCCGTACACCGCGGCGTCGTGCAGCTTCCCCCAGACCTTGTAGTACAGCGCGATGTCCGACCGGTCGTCGAGCCACATCTCGGTGTTCCACGTCTCGACGATCGCCAGCCGATCATCGAAGATCCAGAATCCGTGCTTCGGGATCACAGACACCGGGGCACCCAGCGGGACGATCCCCAGCTCGACGTTGTCGAGGCCCAGGAGCCCGCCGAGCCGGTCGAGCTGTGCGGCCAGGACGTCGGGCGGGCAGATCTGTACGTACAGCGCGGCTTCGGCCACGATGAACCGGAACCGCTTCCCGGCCTGGTAGAGGGCTTCCTGCCGGCGCATGCGTGCCCGGACGCCGTCCTCGATGTCGCGTGGGCTGTCGTGCAGGTCGCAGGCGTGCGTGAGGACGTGACGGGCGTACTCGGGGATCTGGAACAGGCCCGGGATGATGCCCGGTTCGTAGCCGGTCGTCACCGTCGTCTCCTGGCTGTGCGACACCCCCACCTCCTGCCGGGCCCGGTGCCCGCCGGCCAACAGGCGCTTCCACGCCCGGTAGCGGGACTCCAGCCCCTGCAGGCGTCCCTTCAGCTCCCCCGCGGACTCCGGGCGGCCGACAGCCTCAGCCCATGCCTGCAGGTCCAGGGGAGTGGCCGTCTGCTTGCCGTTCTCCAACTTCGACACCTTCGACGCGGGCCAGCCGAGCCGGGCGGCGAGGTCCCGGCCGTTCACGCCTGCCTCGGTGCGCAGTTCACGCAACCGCGCACCGAGGGACAGCCGGGCCTGCTGGAAGTCGGTGCTCACACGCCGGAGAGTACCCGGGCGGCGAACTCCCGGGTCGGTACGGCGAAGTGCCATGCCGCGTCGCGTGCCTGACACGCGGACAGGACATCGGCCGGGTCCTCGGTGATCTCGACGCCGAGGGTGTTATCCGACCCGTCGAAGTGGAAGCGGGCCAGTACCCGGGAGTCGAACAGCCAGAAGTCGAACCGGGGGAGGCTGAGCCGATCACCCTCGGCGCGGGGCAGGTTCCGGATGTCCTCCCCGGCCTCGGCGTTGCCGAGCCCCGACACGAGCAGGAACCGCTGGCCGAGGGTGATCGGCTCGTCGACCAGGCGGACGCGCTCGAAGCGCTTGCCGGCTGCGGTCTGGCGCCGCACGTTGGCGTGCCACGGGTTGTCGGGCTCGAAGGGAAGCGCTTCGCCCCGAATGAAGCGCTCGTAGCGCTCGGTGCCGATGTCGACGGCGTACCCGCGGCGCGTCTCCAGCCGGAACGCGGTGTGCTCGAAGTCCTCGAAGAAGTGGGCGACTGCCTCGAAGGGGAGGATGTTCGACACCGCGCTACTCCTTCGGCGCGAAGCGTACGAGCAGCTCGCGCGGGATGACGACGAAAGTCTCGGAGTCCTTCACGTCCCGAAGCTGGGCGAGGGCTTCGGGGTCGGTGAGCCGGTCGCCCTGGACCACGATGTCGCCGGCCTCCGTCTCGTACAGCGTCGGGCAGTTGCCACTGTCGCTGGTGGTGCCGAGGAACCTGAGCTTCACGGCGCTCTCCCTCTCTCTGCCGGGTGGACCACCAGGATGGCGGCCGAGAGTGGCGGATGTGCGCGGTTTCGCGGATCTGCGTTGCTCTCAGGCCCACACAGGTGCCTGTACGGATTCGTTACGGCTGCGCGTGAGATCTACGCGCGCGGTAGGCCCGCTGCCTGCACGCGGAGCCGCAGAAGCGGGCGTCCGCGCGGCCGGTGTCGATGACGGCCTCGCAGCTCTCGCACGGCTGGCCGGAGCCCTGACCCCCGTTACGGCTACGTGTGAGATCGGTAGAGCAGACGTGGGAACAGGTCACCCGCTTCAACAGCGGATCCCCCTTCCGTACCACCAGGCGACCGCAGTTCGCGCAAGGCGTGGCGGGTAGAAGCTCCCCCCTGCCGACCAGCTCGCGCCAGCGACATTCGGCGGACTCACGGGTCGCGGCGGGGCGGGACAGGCCGGTCGCAGGGTCCGGCCCGCCGCGGTCGTAGCAGACGCCACAGATCAACAGCACTTCCGCGTGCCAGCGGCGGCGAATCCTGCGCGCGCCCGCCACGAGGTAGCCGGCGCCGTCGATCGGCTGGTCGCACATGGGGCAGTCACTCTCACGCATAGCCGTAACGCTACGCCGGGCACTGTGGTTGCAACAGCCGCGTGACGCAGCGATGCGCCCGGCCGCCGTGGTGGCAGCCGGGCGCACGGGCGCCGCATCAGCCGGTCAGGAATCGCGTATCGGCTGGTCAGCGCCGGGGAGAGAATTTTGGAAGTTGGGCGCGGGGCTGGGGAGTCGCCTCCTCCAAAAACTGGCCGGCTCCGGCGGCTGGCCTTCGCCAGTGCCGGGCCGCTCACCCGGGAGCAGGACGGTCCGGCATGTGTCGATCAGGCCAGCGGGCTGTCGGCGCCCTCCTGGTCGGGGGTGATGAACAGGAGGGGGACGGCCTTGCGGGTGCCGTTGAAGGTCGGGCGCGGCGTGGAGCGCTCGAACGCTTCGCCGGCTCGTCGCCAGCCGCGTTGGCGTGCGGCGTGCACCTCGCCAGGGATGACGAGACTCGTCACTCGGGCGGCGCGGTACGCCCTTTCGCCTTGGTCGGCTCCGGCCCTGCATGCGGTGAGGCGGCTCTGTTCCCAGGCGTGGCAGGTCTTCAGGTGTTCGTCCCAGGAAGGGGCGTTGGTGGGCTTCATGCGGCATCCCCGGGGGCGAAGCGGCGGTGGATGAGGAGAGCGCGTGCGGCGGGGCCGTGCAGGTGTCGAGTTGCCCTGCTGGCGAGTGCGCGGCGCCGGACGGTCTGCAGGGCCCGTTGCTCGGCCACCCGGGCAAGGACCCATGCGGCCCGCTCCTCGCTGAACCGGGTGCCGGGCGGTGTGCCCCACTCCAACGGGAATGCGGACCCGCGACCGAAGGCGGCGAGGCCCTGGCCGGGCGCTTCGCTGTCGGGGTTGAGCTGGTACGTCATGGTCTTCTTCCCCTCTAGGGTTCGGTCGATGGAGCTGGCGGTCCCGGTGTCGAGGGTCACCCGCTCGGTCATCAGTCCAGCGCCAAGCGCCCGGCCCGCCTCAGCTGGTGTGCCGCGGCGAGGACTTCCTCGCGGTGCTCCGCCAGGATCTCCCGCGCGCGTTGGTAGGTATCCCTCGCCTGCATGTCCCCGGTCGTGTTGCGGACCACCATCAGCCGGTCGTGGCTGAACTCCCGCTGACGCGCGCCGGGGAAGGCAATGTGCCGGAACTCCGTGATCCAGACCTCGGCCGCTGCGGCGACCATGGCGGACCCGAACGGGGACGTGCTGCGGAAGCTGGTCACCCCGGACCGTCCGTCCTCGTTGATCACCGCCACGACCGGCCCGAGGCCGAGCGCGCGGGCAACCACCGCATGCGCCGCCTCGTGCTCGCATGTGCTCTGCAGCTCCACGTCGTCCGGGTTGAGCTTGCGGCGGTGCCAGTCGTCCGGTTCGCCTGCCTGGTATCGCCGCCCGCCCAGCGCGCCGGAGTTGAGCAGCGCCGTCGTCATGTCGACACCCAGCCCCCGCCACGAGTCCACGGCAGCCCTTGCTTCCGTGCCCAGCTCTGCGTACATGCGGTGCGCGACCTCGTCAGACCCCATCATGTGCCTGGCTCCCTCGGGCGGGCCTGCAGCCAAGGCGGGCGAGCTCGGCATCGACCTGCGCCACCCGATCGGCCAGCCCGCGCGCAACGTAGCCGGCGCGCTCGACGAGCAGCGCAGGGACCAGCGTCTCGTTGGACTGAGCCGTCGGGGTCAGCTCCGGGTCCGCCACCATGGGCCGACCGTAGTGCTGCACAGCCATGAACTCCTCCTGTGTCCTGATTCGGCAGAGCGGCCCTCGGAAGGCTCCGAGGGCCGCTCGTTCCCGCGGGACGAGATCAGGCGGCCTGCCGGGCGCCAGCCCCGACCGCACCGGGGGCGCCGCCCGGAGCGGTGGGGGCCACGCCTGCCGGGTCATCTGCCGGCCGGACGCTGCGTTCCCTGTAGGCCAAGACGGCGGACCGGTCCAACAACCACCGGCCTCCAGTGCGCCGGCCCATCCCGTCGTGAGCCGCCGCGATCTGCCGGATTCGCCGCTGGCTCAGGGCCAGGATGGCCCCGGCCTCCGCCGTCGTGATCTCGTGCTCCCACTGTGGCCCAGGGGCATCGGGCGGAAGTTCCGTATTGCCGTCCGCGGCCGTCGGCAGGGCCTCGTAGGCGCGGGCGGCTCGTCGCACGGCCCGGCGGGTGGCGTCCACCTCGGGACGCATCCACGGGGGGAGGGACGCGAGGACGGCGGAGACGTGCGGCGCGGCCAGGATGCGGTCGAGGACGTGCGCGCTCACCCCAGTGACGAGCGCGCCCTCGACATACCCGGGGCCGGTCATCCTGCAGTCTCCGTGAGCAGGACGGCCCTGCGCGCCGCTCGCCGCGCTCGCAGGTCGGACAGCTCGTCCTCGCCGTCGCCGGTCTCCGCCAGCTGGGACATCACGGTCGTCAACTCCCTGACGAGGCCAGGCAGGCCGGACGCATTCGCGTCGATCGAGGCGGCGAGCCTCAGGGCGCACCGGGCCAGCACCAGCTGCGGACCACCGTCGGCGCCGGGAGGCACGGTCTCGATGAACTCCAGCACGGCGGCGGTCACCGAGTCACCTGCAGGCGGCAGTTCGAAGGGAACCGTCTCCCTCGGCGCCCGGTCGCAGTTCTCGGCACGGCAGAGGGAGTGATCTCCCCGGCGATGAGCCCTGTGGCGACGGGCCCGAACGGCCTCGGAATCGGGCTGCTTGGACATGGGCGGTTCCTCCTTGCGTCACGTTGCTTGTGTGATCACTCACGCGGAAAGGGATGCGGGGGAATGGGCGCGGGGCCTCCCGGCCGTGCCGGGCTAAAAACGGGGAGCGTGTTCGGACGCGGCCCGCAGTCGCGCGGCCTCGACGGCGTCCGCGATGAGGCGCACGGCCGTTTCCCGGGTGATGTGCTGCTCGGTGGTCACTGGGACTCCTGACGGCGGGGAGGCGGGGTGTGAACCCACGGGTGGACGTCGAAGGTCGGCGAGGGCTTGCGGCCCCGGGTGCCGGCGGGACGGTCGGGCGGGGGCTGGAGTGCGATCCAGCCGTGGTCTTCCAGCTCGCCGAGGGCGGCGGTCATGTCGTCCATCTCGCTGGCCCACTTGCGGCCCTTGAGGGCCTGCCACGCCTGCCGGGCGGTGAACGGGGCGGCGGGGTCGGGCCGGGAGCGTAGCCACGCGAGGACGTCCCGCAGCGGTCCGAGGCGGCCCTCGCCGTCGGCGCCCATGAGGTCGAACACGGCCTTGGCGTGGGCGATGAAGTACGGGGCCATGGCGATCACGGCGGCCATGCGTTCGCGGGTGACGACGGTGGCCTCGGGGCTCTCGTACACGGTGAGGCAGGCGGCGATGCGGATGAGCTGGCCGCGGAACTTGCCTGCCCAGTCGGCGACCTGGTGGAGGTCGCCGCCGGGCTTGCGGCGCTTGGCGAAGCCGTTGTAGTACTCGCCGAACAGGGCGCGGGCGTCCGGGTCGAGGTCGAGGGTGGTGACCTCGCTGCGGTTCCACACACGCTCGACCAGGGCGCGGATGCGCTTGGCGTAGGCGTCCGTGACTGCGGCCGGGACGGGCGGGGAGTCGAAGGTGTCTTCCTCGGTGGCGGCGGGCCGCCCGTACAGGAAGCGGCCGAGCAGACCGTTCTCCCGGAACTCGGGGTTCTTCTTCTCCAGTCCGCTGAACACGCCAGGCTGCACGATGAGTCCGATGGCCAGGAACGTGGCGGACATACGGGCGGAGGACCGGCCGGTGCGGTCGATGGTGTAGGGGCTGCCGGTGTACGCCTCCAACAGCAGGTCGGTGTTCGCCTTGCCGTTGTTGCCGTACAGGCCTCCGGCCACCTTGATGAGCCCGCCCTCGGAGGCGAGGAGCCCGATCCGGCCGCCCTGGCCGTGCATCACCTTGGCGATGGCCTCCAACGTGGCGTCACGGATGAGCAGGCGCGGCAGCTCCGGCTGCTCGCCGAGTTCGAGGAGCTTGGTCCGGGCGGCCTCGGCGTCCGCGAGGGCGTTGTCGGGCTTGTCGCTGGCGGCCTTCTGCTCGGCCTTGGCCATCTGGCCCTGCGTGATCCGGATCTCCTGGGCGGTGGCCTCGACCTGCGGGCGGGCGGCTTCGATCAGGTCGTCCTCGATCTCGCGCAGCGGCGCGGCGGCGGCGTTGAGCGCTGGGGTCTTCTTCTCCGAGGAGTCGGCGAGCGCAGCGAGGTACAGGGCCGTCGACTCGTACCAGTCGGCCTTGACCCGGACGCGGCGCCGGCCGCCGGTGGCGGCGGAGATGGTGGCGAGGGCGGCGAACGCGACCAGGTCGGGCGGGACCTGCAGGGAGGCGGCGTTGGCGGTGACGAACGCTCCGAGTTCGCCCAGGTGCTCGACTGGGAACGGCGGGAGCGGTCGGGCGTCGAGGGGGATCGGCTCGTCCCACCCATCATCCCCGGATCGCATCCCAGAAATCCCAGAATGGCCGTGGGGGTCCGGAGACTGGGACGGCCCCGGGATTCTGGGATTTGTGGGACGCACTTCGGCGGTCACCAGGTCGGCGTAGCCGAGGCCGGCGGCGAGGTGGTCGGAGACGTCCTTGCCCGCGGCGGGCTCGACGACCCGGTGCGGGACTCCGGCCCGCTGCAGGGAGGCCGCGACCTGGGCGGCATGGGCCCGGCCGGGTTCGTCGCGGTCGGCGACGACGACCACCTCGCCCGCGCCGCGCAGGGCCTGCGCGTGGTCGTCGGTCCACTTCCCGGCGCCGCCCGAGTTGCAGGTCGCCACGACACCGGCGGCGGTGAGGTTGTCGACGTCCTTCTCGCCCTCGACGACCAGGACCAGGCCGCCGGCGGCAGCCTCGGCGAGGACCTGCGGCAGCCGGTAGGGGACACGGCGGATGCCCTTGATGCTCGGACTACCGTCCGCGGCGTACTGCCGGAAGGTCTTCGGCTGGTAGCGGACGACGGTGTACAGGAGTGCGCCCTGCTCGTCGCAGTACGGGTACTCGGCGACCTTCACGGGCCGGTGGTTCCTGTTCTCTCGGGGCTCGTCGAACAGGTCGGCGAGGGTGAGGCCGAGGGCGGTGACGACGTCCTCGGTGGGGCATCCGGCGTGGCAGTGGACGACGACGTCGGCACCGCGGCTGCCGCGCCCGACGGACAGGGACGGCGAGGTGTCGTCGTGGGCGGGACACTGCCAGGAGCGGCCGGTGTGGTCGCTGCGGCTGCCGACGGCGGACAGGGCGTCGTGGACGCGGTCGAGGGCGCTCAGCACGAGGTCACCTCCTTCTCGGCCTGGCGGGCGGTGAATCGGCGGCGCAGCTCCCACAGCTGCCAGCCGGCGGCGGACAGGCGACGGAGCTCGGCGCGCGTCTCGCGGCGGGTGAGGCCGTACGGGGACGGCCCGAGGGCCCCCGCCGTGGTGGCGGGGGCCTCGGTGGTGGTGCGGCGGTTCATCAGCCGGCCTCGACCTTGGCGGTCGGGAGGTGGATGGGCCGGCTGTGGCGGACCGGGTCGGTCATGTGGCGCCAGATCAGCTGGCGGGCGACCCGGTCGCGCTCGTCGGGGTCCTGGTCGGCGGGCATGACGAGCATGGCGTGGCCGTCGATGTGCTGGAGCAGCATGCCGCTGAACTTGCTGCGGAGGTAGTCCGGGAGGTCTGCGGGTCCGACCTCGTGGAACTGCAGGCCGACGCGGTCGAGGAGGCCGGCCAGGGGCAGGTAGCGCAGCGCGTCGGTGGTGATCGGGCCGCCCTCCAGGGCGCGGATCGACTCCAGCAGGACCTGGGCGGTCGCGCGCGGGTCCGGGGTGGCGTGGACGAGCGCCATCACGTCCTCGGGCGTGGGCGTGCTGGTGGTCTTGGGCAGGGAGCCCGTAGTCTGGTTCACAGCGTTCTCCTTCGTGAGGTGACGGGCCCCGGGTCCTCTTGGCCGATGACCGGGGCTTTGTCGTTGTCGGAGGCGTCAGGCCCCTGTCCGGATTGCTGTCCTGGTGGGGGCCGTTCGCGTTGTCAGGCCGCGATGGTCTGGGCGTCGAGCCACTTCTCGATGTCGCGGCGGCGGTAGCGGATTCGACCGCCCCGTCCGGGGGTCAGCTTGATGAAGGCGGGACCGACGCCCTGCCACCGGTAGTTGGCGAGGGTCTGCGGCGCGATGCCGTAGGCGATGTGAACTTCGCGGGGGCTCAGAAGCTCAATGGCGGCCACTTTAACTCCAGCTGAGTTGACTTTAGAAGCAGTCAGGGTCAAAGTAGACCCATGCGAAGGACGATAGCAGAACATCCACACCTAAGGCAGATTCGTCTAGCGCCTAATCTGGGGCGCATGACAGAGCAGCGAAAGGCCGGCCGCGGCGCCGTCGAGATGGGCCCCACCTCGGCGGCAGTGGCCGCGAACGTGCGTCGAGTCCGTGAGCGTCGTGGCCTCTCGACCTACCAGCTCGCGCGGCTTCTCCTCGACGCCGGCAGGGCGATCACCCCCTCCGCCATCTCCAAGCTGGAGCGGGGTGACCGACGAGTAGATGTCGACGACCTGATGGCTCTGGCTGCAGTACTCGGGGTCTCACCGTCGTCGCTCCTGCTGCCGCTCACCGATGACCCGACGGTTCCCGTCGAGATCACCGGTGGGGGCACCGTCCCCGCGATGGATGCGTGGCGTTGGGCTCATGGGAATCGGCCGCTCAAGCTGTCTCCTGGCAAGGAGCGGACCGAGATGCTGGAGCACCAGCTCTACGGGTTGCCCCAGTGGCTTCGGCAGATGCACCCGCAGGACACCGCACTGGTGAATGCCAGGCTCCGGGAGGCGGGCCTCCCGGCCGACGAGTTGCTGCGGGGTCAGGGACTCATGGAGCCGGGCGGGGGTGACTGATGGCACGGGTCTGGATCGAGGACCGCTCCACCCAGAAGGACTACGCCACCGCGATGGAGAAATGGCGCACGGCGAAGAAGGCCGGCAGCAAGCGGGTCGAGCCGGGCCGGTGGCGGGTCCGATGGTACGACCCGGACGGTAAGCCGAAGGCCCGCACCTTCGGAAAGCTGCCTGCTGCCGAGAAGTGCCAGCAGGAGACGCTGGAACGGCTCGACAAGGGCACCTACCGCGATCCGAAGCAGGGTAAGACCCTGTTCGCGGACGTGGCCGCCGCTTGGTTCGGATCGCTCCGTCGGCCCGGCGAGCGCACCAAGGACGACTACCGCGAACTGCTCGACCTGTACGTCCTGCCGAAGTGGGGGACGTGGCCGGTCGGCTCGATCCAGTGGGAGAACGTCTCGGAGTGGCTGACCGAGCTGTGCAACACGCCCGGCGCGCGGGGCAAGCCGCTGTCCCCGGCCCGGATTGCCAAGACGCACCTGGTGTTCGGCATGGTGCTCAAGTACGCCGTGAAGACGGGGAAGATCGCCGTCAGCCCGGCCGTCGACCACGAACTCCCGCAGGACGAGGACGACGACGATCACGTCTACCTCACACACGACCAGGTCGAGGCGCTGGCCGCGGCGGCGGGGGATCACGCGCTGATGCTGCTCGTGCTGGCCTACTGCGGGATCCGGTGGGGCGAGGTCTCGGCCCTGAAGGCCGGCCGGGTGCAGGTCTCCACGCGGAGGCTGCGGGTGGTTCAGGCGTACACCCGTAAGCGTGGCGGCGGGCTACTGCTCAAGGACGTGAAGAACCACGAGAAGCGGTCCGTGCCGATCCTCGGGTCGCTGATCTCCGACCTGCGGGACGCGCTCAAAGGCAAGGGGCGGGACGCGCTGCTGTTCACCGGCCGCGACGGCGAGCCGATGGGCTACTGGGAGTTCCGCTCGACCATCTTCGACCCGGCGGTGAAGGCGGCCGGCCTCGACGGCCTCGGCCTCACCCCGCACAAGCTCCGCCACACCGCGGCCTCGCTCGCCATCGCAGCCGGCGCGGACGTGAAGGTCGTTCAGCAGATGCTCGGCCACAAGTCGGCGGCGATGACCCTCGACGTGTACGGACACCTGTTCCCGGACCGCCTCGACGAGGTGGCGAACGCCCTCGACGCGGCCCGTGCCTCCGCACTCGCGGCCCGGACTGCGCTCGCCGCGTAGAAGGGGCGATCAGGTCCATGTGTACAAAATGCGTACTGCCCGACCGGTGGGGACCGATCGGGCAGTAGCGGAAGGGCCTATGAGCTGGCGCTTCTGGTCGATCTCTGTGCACCGCACCCGCGTGGCGAACGCAGGCCGCGTGCGGTGCGAAGTTCGTGCTGCGCCTCAGGGGTCCGGGTAGAGGGCCGGGTCCTCCTGAGGGGGCTGGGGCCTGAGGGCCCCGGGGCGTCAGGCCTGGACGGCGTTGATGCGCTTGGTGATCGCCGACTTCTTGTTGGCGGCCTGGTTGGCGTGGATGATGCCCTTGCTCGCGGCCTTGTCCAGCGCCTTGGAGGCGGCGCGGGCCAGCTCGACGGCCTTCTCGGTCTCGCCGGCGGCAGCGGCCTCACGGGCCTTGCGCAGAGCGGTCTTCAGCGAGGACTTGACGGCCTTGTTGCGCAGGCGCGCCTTCTCGTTGGTCTTGTTGCGCTTGATCTGGGACTTGATGTTCGCCACGAAAGAGCCTCAGTCTGTGTGAATCGATGGTTCGGGACGCACCGGCGGCCGTCGGACCAGCTGAGAGGGCATGCCGAGGGCCAGGTGCAGCAGTCCACGGTACCAGGGGCGCAGCGGCCGTCCCAAACCGGCGCCCACCACCCGGCCCACCACCTTCGGCTGCGGCCGGCCACCCCCGAACGCCCCCGCCCCCGAACACTCCCGGCCCGCCCCCCGAACGCCCCGCTACGCCCGCCGCACCGCGGACAGCGGCTCCCCGTAGTGCTCCACCTCGGGGAAGGGCTCGTAGTAGGGGTGCAGCAGCTCGCGCCACCGCCGGTACTCCGCGGAGCGCCGGAATCCCTCGGTGTGGTGCTCCAGGGTGTCCCATGCGACCTGGAGGAGGAAGCGGGAGCTCCGGCCGGCGTCCAGACAGCGGCGCAGTTCCAGCGAGCGGAACCCGTCCTGCACCGCGATCAGCGGTTCGGCCTCGGCGAACGCGGCGAGGAAGGCGTCCTCGCGGCCGGGCAGGACGTCCAGCAGTGCGCTTTCGAGGATCATGGAGCGCCATCGTGCCACCGCGGGGCACCTCATCGGCAGGGCACCCCCCGCTCGTGGGAAGATGGGAGGGACTATTTCGATCGGACGACCGTCCGGTCCCCGGGAAGGCCGGTCAGTGATGACCCGGACGCCCCCGGCCCCCCGGACCAACGGAGAATCGGACCAAGGTGCCCGCGACCCCCAGCAATGTGCCCCAGCCCAGCCGTACCGACCCGGCGCTGATCCGCAACTTCTGCATCATCGCCCACATCGACCACGGCAAGTCGACGCTCGCCGACCGGATGCTGCAGATCACCGGTGTCGTCGACCCCCGGCAGATGCGCGCCCAGTACCTCGACCGGATGGACATCGAGCGCGAGCGCGGTATCACCATCAAGTCGCAGGCCGTCCGTCTGCCGTGGGCGCCGAAGACCGGGCCGAACGCCGGGACGACGCACATCCTCAACATGATCGACACCCCGGGCCACGTGGACTTCACGTACGAGGTGTCCCGGTCCCTCGCCGCGTGCGAGGGCACCATCCTGGTCGTCGACGCCGCGCAGGGCATCGAGGCGCAGACCCTCGCCAACCTGTACCTGGCGCTGGAGAACGACCTCACGATCATCCCGGTGCTGAACAAGATCGACCTCCCGGCCGCCCAGCCGGAGAAGTACGCCGCGGAGATCGCCCACATCATCGGCTGCGACCCGGGCGACGTGCTCAAGGTGAGCGCCAAGACCGGCCTCGGCGTCGAGGAGCTGCTCGACCACATCGTCGACAACATCCCGGCCCCGGTCGGCGTGGCCGACGCGCCGGCCCGCGCGATGATCTTCGACTCGGTGTACGACTCCTACCGCGGCGTCGTCACCTACGTCCGTGTCGTGGACGGCCAGCTCAACAAGCGCGAGCGCATCGCCATGATGTCGACCGGCGCGACCCACGAGCTGCTGGAGATCGGTGTCATCTCGCCCGAGCCGAAGGTCGCCGACGGCCTCGGCGTCGGCGAGGTGGGCTACATCATCACCGGGGTGAAGGACGTCCGGCAGTCCAAGGTCGGTGACACGATCACCTCGATGCACAAGGGCGCCACCGTGGCGCTGGGCGGCTACAAGGACCCGCGCCCGATGGTGTTCTCCGGCCTCTACCCGCTGGACGGCTCGGACTACCCGCTGCTGCGCGACGCCCTCGACAAGCTGCGCCTGAACGACGCCGCGCTGGTGTACGAGCCGGAGACCTCGGTCGCGCTCGGCTTCGGTTACCGCTGCGGCTTCCTCGGCCTGCTGCACCTGGAGATCATCCGGGAGCGCCTGGAGCGCGAGTTCAACCTCGACCTGATCTCCACCGCCCCGAACGTGGTCTACCGGGTCGTGATGGAGGACGGTACCGAGCACACCGTCACCAACCCGAGCGAGTTCCCCACCGGCAAGATCGCCGAGGTGTTCGAGCCGGTCGTGCGCGGCACCATCCTGGCGCCCAACGAGTTCGTCGGCGCGATCATGGAGCTCTGCCAGTCCCGCCGCGGCAGCCTCCAGGGGATGGACTACCTCTCCGAGGACCGCGTCGAGCTGCGCTACACCCTGCCGCTCGCGGAGATCGTCTTCGACTTCTTCGACCAGCTGAAGTCCAAGACCCGCGGCTACGCCTCGCTCGACTACGAGCCCATCGGCGAGCAGAGCGCCAGCCTGGTGAAGGTCGACATCCTGCTGCACGGCGACGCGGTGGACGCGTTCTCCGCGATCGTGCACAAGGACAAGGCGTACAACTACGGCGTGATGATGGCCGGCAAGCTGCAGAAGCTGATCCCGCGCCAGCAGTTCGAGGTGCCGATCCAGGCGGCCATCGGATCCCGGGTGATCGCCCGTGAGACGGTCCGCGCGATCCGCAAGGACGTCCTCGCCAAGTGCTACGGCGGTGACATCTCGCGCAAGCGCAAGCTGCTGGAGAAGCAGAAGGAGGGCAAGAAGCGGATGAAGATGGTCGGCCGCGTGGAGGTCCCGCAGGAGGCCTTCATCGCCGCGCTGTCCACCGACGCCGAGGCCCCGAAGGACAAGAAGTAGCAAGCCGTGGCCGGCCCGGGGACGGGTCGGCACGCCGGCGCCCGGGTACGGACCGAGGGCCCGGAGCGGAGACGCTCCGGGCCCTCGGGCGTGTGCGGGGGGCGACCGCGGCTACTCGATTTCGGCGACGGCCTCGGCGAACTGCGCCCGGTAGAGGCGGGCGTAGGCGCCGCCGGCGGTGATCAGTTCCTCGTGCGAGCCCTGCTCGACGATCGAGCCGTGCTCCATCACCAGGATCACGTCGGCGTCCCGGATGGTGGAGAGGCGGTGCGCGATGACGAAGCTGGTGCGACCGGTGCGCAGCCGGGCCATGGCGCGCTGGATCAGCACCTCGGTCCGGGTGTCCACCGAGCTGGTCGCCTCGTCCAGGACGAGGATGGACGGCTGGGAGAGGAACGCCCGCGCGATGGTGATCAGCTGCTTCTCGCCGGCGCTGACGCCCGCCCCCTCGTCGTCGATGACGGTGTCGTAGCCGTCCGGGAGGGTCCGTACGAAGCGGTCGACGTGGGCGGCCCTGGCGGCCTCGACGACCTGGTCGCGGGTGGCTCCCTGGGCGCCGTACGCGATGTTGTCGGCGATGGAGCCGCCGAACAGCCAGGTGTCCTGCAGCACCATGCCGATGCCGGCGCGCAGTTCCTCGCGGTCCATCGCGGCGATGTCGACGCCGTCCAGGGTGATCCGGCCGGAGCTGACCTCGTAGAACCGCATCAGCAGGTTGACCAGGGTGGTCTTGCCGGCGCCGGTGGGGCCGACGATGGCGACGGTCTGGCCGGGCTCGACCTTGAGCGAGAGGTCGTCGATCAGCGGCGTGTCCGGGTCGTAGCGGAAGGCGACGTCCTGGAAGGCGACCCGGCCGCGGACGGCGTCCGGGCGCTCGGGCATGGCGGGCTCGGGGCTCTGCTCGGAGGCGTCCAGCAGTTCGAAGACGCGCTCCGCGGAGGCGACGCCGGACTGCACCAGGTTGGCCATGCTGGCGACCTGGGTGAGCGGCTGGCTGAACTGGCGCGAGTACTGGATGAACGCCTGCACGTCGCCGATCGACAGCGCGCCGCTCGCCACCCGCAGTCCGCCGACGACGGCGACCAGCACGTACTGCAGGTTGCCGATCAGCATCATCGCGGGCTGGATGATCCCGGAGATGAACTGGGCGCGGAAGCTGGAGCCGTACAGGGCCTCGTTGTGCTCGCGGAAGACCTCGGCGGCCTGCTCCTGCCGGCCGAACACCTTCACCAGGGTGTGTCCGGTGTACATCTCCTCGATGTGGGCGTTCAGCTGTCCGGTGGACTTCCACTGCTGGACGAACTGCGGCTGGGCCCGCTTGCCGACCTTGGTCGCGACCAGCACCGACAGCGGGACGGACACCAGGGCGATCAGGGCGAGCAGCGGCGAGATCCAGAACATCATGGCCAGCACGCCGACGACGGTGAGCAGCGAGTTCACCACCTGGCCCATGGTCTGCTGCATGGACTGGCCGATGTTGTCGATGTCGTTGGTGACCCGGCTGAGCACCTCGCCGCGCGGCTGCCGGTCGAAGTAGCTGAGCGGCAGTCGGCCGATCTTGGACTCGACGTCCTGGCGGAGCCGGTAGCTCGCGCGCTGGACGGCCCGGGTGGCGAGCCGGCCCTGGGCGATGCCGAAGACGGCGGAGGCCAGGTAGATGCCGAGCACCCAGAGCAGGACGGTGCCGATGGCGCCGAAGTCCATGCCCCGGCCGGGGACGAAGGAGATCGAGGAGAGCAGGTCGGCGACGGTTCCCTCGCCCTGCCGGCGCAGCCCGTCGATGACCTGCTGCTTGGTCTCGCCGGCGGCGTACTGCTCGCCGACCACGCCCGCGAAGATCAGGTCGGTGGCGCGGCCGAGCAGGATCGGGCCGACGACGGCGCAGCCGATGCTGACCACGCCGAGGGCCAGGACCCCGGCGATGGCGGCGCGCTCGGGCCGCAGCAGGGCGAGCACCCGCTTGCCGGAGTTCCTGAAGTCCATCGACTTCTCGGCGCCCTGACCGCCCATGAAGCGGCCCGGTCCGGCCGGTCCGCGGCGGGCGGCGGCGGCCTGCGAGTCGCTGGGGAGGTCGTCGTCGCCGCCCGGGCCGGCGGGGCCCTTGCGCAGCGCGTTCACGCCGGGGCCGCCCTTGCCGAGCGTCTCCGGTCCGAGTGCGCCCCTGCCCTTGCCCTTGTTCACGCCCTTGCCGGGGGTGCTCATGCCGCCTCCTGTTCGGTGAGCTGGGAGAGCACGATCTCCCGGTACGTCGGGTTGTCGGCCATGAGTTCGCCGTGGGTGCCGCTGCCGACGACCGCGCCCTCGTCCAGGACGACGATCCGGTCGGCGTCGCGGATGGTGGAGACCCGCTGGGCGACGATCAGGACGGCCGCGTCGGCGGTCTCCCGGGCGAGCGCCTTGCGCAGTGCGGCGTCGGTGGCGTAGTCGAGCGCCGAGAAGGAGTCGTCGAAGAGGTAGACGCCGGGCTTGCGGACCAGGGCGCGGGCGATGGCCAGGCGCTGGCGCTGGCCGCCGGAGAGGTTGCTGCCGCCCTGGGCGATCGGGGCGTCCAGGCCCTCGGCGAAGCGTTCGACGAACTCCTTGGCCTGGGCGACCTCCAGGGCGTGCCAGAGTTCCTCGTCGGTGGCGTCGGGCCGGCCGTAGCGCAGGTTGGAGGCGACGGTGCCGGAGAAGAGGTACGGCTTCTGCGGGACGAAGCCGATGGCCTCGGCGATGGCCGCGGGGTCGAGGTCGCGCACGTCGGTGCCGCCCAGCAGGACCTGGCCGGAGGTGGCGTCGAAGAGCCGGGGGACGAGCCCGAGCAGGGTGGACTTGCCGCTGCCGGTGGAGCCGATGACGGCGGTGGTGTGCCCGGGCCGGGCGACCAGGTCGATGCCGCGCAGTACGGGCGATTCGGCGCCGGGGTAGCGGAACTCGACGTCGCGCAGTTCCAGGTGGCCGCGGCGCAGCACCTCGGTGACCGGGGCGGCGGGCGGTACGACGCTGGAGGAGGTGGTCAGCACGGCCTGGATGCGCTCGGCGCAGACCTCGGCGCGCGGCACCATCATGAACATGAAGGTGGCCATCATGACGCTCATCAGGATCTGCATCAGATAGGTGAGGAAGGCGGTGAGCGCGCCGATCTCCATGCCGCCGCTGTCGATGCGGTGCGCGCCGAACCAGAGGACGGCGACGCTGGAGACGTTCACGACCAGCATCACCGTCGGGAACATGAAGGCCATCAGTCGGCCGACGGTGGTGGCGACGTCGGTGAGGTCCTGGTTGGCGGCGGCGAAGCGGCGCTGCTCGTGGTCGTCCTTGACGAAGGCCCGGATCACCCGGATGCCGGTGATCTGTTCGCGCAGCACCCGGTTGACGGTGTCGATCCGCTCCTGCATGCCGCGGAACTCGGGGCGCAGCCGGCGGATGAGCAGCACCACCACGACGCCCAGCAGCGGGACGACGGCCAGCAGCAGCGCGGAGAGCGGCACGTCCTGGTTGAGCGCCATCAGGATCCCGCCGATGCACATGATCGGCGCGGCGACCATCAGCAGGAAGCCCATCAGCACCAGCATCTGGACCTGCTGGACGTCGTTGGTGGTCCGGGTGATCAGCGAGGCGGAGCCGAACCGGCCCATCTCGCGGGCGGAGAAGCCCTGGACGCGCTCGAACACGGCGGCGCGGACGTCCCGTCCGACGGCCATCGCGGTGCGGGCGCCGTAGTAGGTCGCGCCGATCGCGCAGAGGGCCTGCAGGACGGTGACGGCGATCATCAGTCCGCCGGTGCGCACGATGTAGCCGGTGTCGCCCTTGACCACGCCGTCGTCGATGATGTCGGCGTTGAGGGCGGGCAGGTAGAGCAGTGCGAGGGTGGACACCAGCTGGAGCAGGACCAGCAGGGTGATCGGTCGGGAGTAGGGCCGTAGGTGGGCCCTGAGCAGTCTGATCAGCACTGGCTCACTCTTGTCGTCGACGGTGGGGTGCGCACCCCAATTCTCTGGGTTTCGTCGACTCGCACAGGGGATTGCCGGGGTGCGACCCTGAGGTTTGTCCAGTCCTTTGCCCGGACTGCACTGGGGAAGCGGTGTCGTGCCAGGTGGCTCCAGCCTCTTACGGAACGGCCGGTTTCCCCCTAGGCTGCTGATTGCCCCCTTGTTACTGACTGGTATCGGGTCTATTGCCCGGGGGGCCCGGCGACCGCCCCCCACGGGC
Organism: Kitasatospora sp. NPDC054939; assembly: GCF_053610105.1. NCBI lineage: Bacteria > Bacillati > Actinomycetota > Actinomycetes > Kitasatosporales > Streptomycetaceae > Kitasatospora > Kitasatospora sp. NPDC054939. The sequence goes on from NZ_JBSGXP010000053.1 coordinate 40,370, forward strand.
GCCGCAACCATCCCTCACACGGCCACCCGCCCTCCGGAGGTCCTCGTTGAGTTCCGCGCAGTCCCTGATCGACTCCGGCAGTGCCGACCTCGTCGCCGGGCGTCCCGCCTCCGTCGCCCATCTCCTGCTGGAGCGGGTCGCCGCCACGCCGAACGACGAGGCGTACCGTTACCCCGCCCCCGTGGACGAGCACGCGGCCGACGGCGCCCCCGGCGCCGAGCAGTGGCGTTCGCTGACCTGGGCGCAGACCATGGTCCGGGTGAAGGCGGTGGCCGCCGGCCTGATGGCGCTGGGCATCCGCCCCGAGGACCGGGTCGCGCTGGCCTCCTCCACCCGGCTGGAGTGGGTGCTCGCCGACCTCGGCAACATGTGCGCGGGTGCGGCCACCACGACGGTCTACCCGAGCACCAACGCCGACGAGACGGCCTTCATCCTCTCGGACTCCGGGTGCAGAGCGATGTTCGCCGAGAACGCGGCCCAGCTGGCCAAGGCCGTCTCCGAGGTCGACAAGCTGCCGGAGCTGCGCACGGTCGTCCTCTTCGATGCCCCGGAGGAGGGCCCGGAGACCGGCGGGCTGAAGGTCCTCACCTTCGCCGAGCTGGAGCAGCTGGGCGCGGAGTACCTGGCCGAGCACCCCGACGCCGTCGAGCAGGCGGTCGCCGCGCTCGACAAGGAGCAGCTCGCCACCCTCATCTACACCTCCGGCACCACCGGCCGCCCCAAGGGCGTGCGCCTGGTGCACGACTGCTGGGCGTACGAGGGCCGGGCGCAGGAGGCCAGCGGGCTGCTGGCCGCCGACGACGTGCAGTTCATGTGGCTGCCGCTGTCGCACGTGTTCGGCAAGACGCTGATCTCCGGCCAGATCGCCACCGGCCACGTGATGGCGCTGGACGGCCGGGTGGACCGGATCATCCACAACCTGCCGGTGATCCGGCCGACCATCATGGCCTCCGCGCCGCGCATCTTCGAGAAGGTCTACAACGGCATCGCCGGCAGGGCCCGGGCCGAGGGCGGCGCCAAGTACAAGATCTTCCTGTGGGCGGCCAAGGTCGCCCGCGAGCACGCCCGGGTCCGCCAGGCCAACCGGATCGCCACCGGCCGCGACAGCGTGCCCTTCGGCCTCGGGCTGCAGCACGCGCTGGCCGACAAGCTGGTGTACGCCAAGATCCGCAACGCCTTCGGCGGGCGGCTGCGCGGGGCGGTCTCCGGCAGCGCCGCGCTCGCCCCGGAGATCGGCTACTTCTTCGTCGGAGCCGGCGTGCCGATCCTGGAGGGCTACGGCCTGAGCGAGACCAGCGCGGGCTCCTGCGTCAACCGCGCCGAGGACATCCGGGTCGGCACCGTGGGCCGTCCGCTGCCCGGCACCGAGGTCCGGATCGCCGAGGACGGCGAGATCCTGCTGCGCGGCCCGGGCATCATGCGCGGCTACCACAACCTGCCGGAGAAGACCGCCGAGGTGCTGGAGGCCGACGGCTGGTTCCACACCGAGGACATCGGCGAGGTCTCCCCGGACGGCTTCCTGCGGATCACCGACCGCAAGAAGGACATGTTCAAGACCTCGGGCGGCAAGTACGTCGCGCCCAGCGAGGTGGAGGGCAAGTTCAAGGCGGTCTGCCCGTTCGTCAGCAACGTCCTGGTGATCGGCAACGGCCGCAACTTCTGCACCGCGCTGATCGCCCTCGACGAGACCGTGGTGATGCCCTGGGCCGCCGAGCACGGCCTCGCCGGCAAGTCCTACGCCGAGGTCGCCGCCGACCCGAAGACCCGCGAGCTGATCGAGGGCTTCGTGCAGCGGCTCAACGCCGGGCTCCAGCGCTGGCAGACGATCAAGAAGTTCCACCTGCTCCCGCGGGACCTCGACGTCGAGCACGGCGAGCTCACCCCGAGCCTGAAGATCAAGCGCCCGGTCGTCGAGAAGGAGTACGCCGACGCCGTCGCCGAGATGTACGCGGGCACCGTCGAGGCCTGACCCGCACCCCTCCGTACGGCCCGGCACCCGCTCCTTTCCGGCGGGCCCGGGCCGTACGGGACAATGGGGTCATGCCCTCCGCACTTCCCGACGGCGATCCCGTGCCGTCCGACGGTTCCCTGCCCGCGCACGCCCTCGACGGGCTGGGCTCGCGGCCGTTCGGCTTCTACGTGCACGTTCCGTACTGCGCGAGCCGCTGCGGCTACTGCGACTTCAACACCTACACCGCCACCGAGCTGCGCTCCTCCGGGGCGGTCGCCTCGCAGGACACCTACGCGGACAACGTGGTCGCCGAGATCCGGCTCGCCCGGAAGGTCCTCGGCGGGGCCGAGCTGCCCGTGCGGACCGTCTTCCTCGGCGGCGGCACCCCGACCCTGCTGCCCGCCCGGGACCTCGTCCGGATGCTCGCCGCGATCCGCGAGGAGTTCGGGCTCGCCGACGACGCCGAGGTCACCACCGAGGCCAACCCGGAGTCCGTCGACCCGCGCTACCTCGCCGAGCTGCGCGAGGGCGGCTACAACCGGATCTCCTTCGGCATGCAGAGCGCCCGCCCGCACGTGCTGCAGCTGCTCGACCGCCACCACACCCCGGGCCGCCCCGAGGCGTGCGTCGCCGAGGCCCGCGCGGCCGGCTTCGACCACGTCAACCTCGACCTCATCTACGGCACCCCCGGCGAGTCCGACGACGACTGGCGGGCCTCCCTGGACGCCGCGATCGGCGCCGGCCCGGACCACGTCTCCGCGTACTCGCTGATCGTCGAGGACGGCACCCGGCTCGCCGCCCGGGTCAAGCGCGGCGAACTCCCGATGATCGACGACGACGTGCACGCCGACCGCTACCTGATCGCCGAGGAGGCCCTCACCGGCGCCGGCTACTCCTGGTACGAGGTCTCCAACTGGGCGACCGGCGAGGCCGCCCGCTGCCGCCACAACGAGCTCTACTGGACCGGCGCCGACTGGTGGGGCGCCGGCCCCGGGGCGCACAGCCACGTCGGCGGCGTCCGCTGGTGGAACGCCAAGCACCCCGCCGCGTACGCCCGCGCCCTCGCCGAGGCCCGCACCCCCGCCCAGGCCCGCGAGGTGCTCGACCCCGAGGACCGCCGGGTCGAGCGCGTGCTGCTCGAACTGCGGCTGGCCGACGGCATCCCGCTCGACCTGCTCACCGCGCAGGGCCTCAAGGCCGCCGAGCGGGCCCGCCAGGACGGCCTCCTCGACTCCGCCCCGTACGACCGGGGCCGCGCCGTCCTCACCCTCCCGGGCCGCCTGCTGGCCGACGCCGTGGTGCGTGACCTGGTGGACTGAGATTCGTTAGCGTGGGTGTCAGCCGTCGGAGGGAGGGCACCATTCCCGCCTATCTGATCGTCGACCCGATCAAGGGCGTCTGCGTGCTGCTGACCGAGTTGGGTCAGGTGTCCGCCCCCGGAGCCACGCGCTACATGTCCGAGCGCACCAGCAAGTTCGGCGAGCCCGTCCCGGTCGACGTGCTCGGCGTCACCCTGGAGACCGGCGACTTCCAGACCTGCGCCTGACCGCCGTCACTCCGGGGTGCTCACGAAGTCGATCAGTTCCTCGACGCGGCCGAGCAGGGCGGGTTCGAGGTCCTTGTAGGAGTCGACCGTGGCGAGGATGCGCTTCCAGGCGGCGGGGGTGTCGTCGGGCCAGCCGAGGCGGCGGCAGGTGCCGCGCTTCCAGTCCTCGCCGTACGGGACGTCCGGCCATCCTGGGATGCCGACCGAGGCGGGCTTCACGGCCTGCCAGACGTCGACGAAGGGGTGGCCGACCACCAGGACGTGCGCGCCGGTGACCCGGGCCGCGATGCGGTGCTCCTTGGTGCCCGGCAGCAGGTGGTCGACCAGCACGCCGAGGCGGCGGCCGGGCCCGGGGGCGAAGTCGGCGACGATCGCCGGCAGGTCGTCGACGCCCTCCAGGTACTCGACCACCACGCCCTCGATCCGCAGGTCGTCGCCCCAGACCCGCTCCACCAGCTCGGCGTCGTGCCGGCCCTCGACGTAGATCCGGGACTCACGGGCCACCCGGGCCCGGGCCCCGGGGACGGCGACCGAGCCGGAGGCCGTCCGGCCGGGGGCGCGGGAGGGGGCCGGGGCGGCCGGGCGGACCAGGGTGACCACCCGGCCCTCCAGCAGGAAGCCGCGCGGCACCAGCGGGAACACCCGGTGCGCCCCGAAGCGGTCCTCCAGGGTGACGGTGAACCCCTCGGCGGTCTTCTCGCAGCGCACCACCGCCCCGCAGAAGCCGGTCACCGCCTCCTCCACCACCAGGTCCCGCTCGGCGGGCACCTCGGGGGCGGGCTGCTGCCGCTTCCACGGCGGGGTGAGGTCGGGTCCGTACCGGCGGCTGTGCATGCCCCGGAGTCTAGGTCAGGGCCTACGGGGCGTCAGCCCGTGAACGGCGAGTCGACCACCAGGGCCTCGGCGATCCGTCCGCGCAGGGCGGTGGAGTGGCGTACCGTCAGCGGCTCGCCGCCGCGCTCCTCGCGCACGCCGCGGTCGGCGAGCACGTAGACCATGCGCAGGACGCGCAGCGTGTTGGAGACGTTCGCGGGGACGCCGGGGACCGCCGCGGAGGGGCGCCGCGGGGGCCGGGCGACGAGCGGATCGAGCCATTCCAGCGCCTGCCGCTCGGTCAGTTCCGGGCGGGTGAGGACCAGCGCGACGGCGCGGCCGAGGCGGTCGTCCTCCAGGGCGTCCAGGACGTGGTCGGTCGGCGCCAGCAGCCGGGCGGCGGCGAGCTCCAGCAGCGGGGCGGGGTCGTCGACCAGCGGGCTGCGGCCGAGGACGGCCAGCAGGTCGGCGCCGTGCGCGACCGCGTGCAGCCAGCCGAGCTGCGGGTCCCAGCCGCGCAGGTCGGTCTCGGCCGGGTACCAGCGGGCGAACGCCTCCAGCCAGGACGGGCGGTAGGCGCCGGCTCCGACCACCTCGGCGAGCACCAGCGGGGCGAAGGTGCGGGCCTGGATCTCGGGGTCGCCGAGCCGTTCGGCCAGCTCGTCGCCGAGGGCGAGCAGCTCGGCCGGGGCCAGTCGCGGCACCCAGCGGCAGAGCTGCTCGTAGGCGAGGAGGTCGCGGACCTCCGGGGCGGGGGAGCGCAGGGCGGCGCTCACGGCGGCGAGCAGCGCGGGGGTGGGCGCCGCGTCCTCGATCTCGTTCCAGTCGATGATCACGTGGGCGCACCCTAGGCGCCGCGCCGACCGGCGGGCCAGCGAATATCCGGGCCCGCCGCCGTGCCCGAGGCAGCGGCTCCCGGGTCACAGCCCCGGCGCGCCCCAGACCGGGAACCAGCGGCCGAGTTCCCCCTCGATCCGCAGGTCGTTGCCGAGCAGCGCCTTCACCTGCAGCTCCAGCGGGCTGTTGCGCCGCTCCCCGCCGCCGGGCTGCGGTGCGAACGGGTAGAACGTCCCGCGCTTGTACAGGTAGACCAGCGCCAGCGGCTGCCCGCCCGCGTCCCGGAAGCCGACCAGCGAGCAGAGCAGCTGCGGGCCGAAGCCGTTGGCCTCCAGCTCGCTGTTGACCGCGTGCAGGTCGTTGACCAGCTCCGGCAGTTCCTCGGGGGTGTGGCGGGCGAGCAGCCAGGAGTAGCCGTACGCGTCCTTGGACGCCTCGACGGGCACCCCGCCGCGGCCGGTGTCGGCGTCCAGCAGGGCCCGCACCTGCCGTTCCACCTCGCCGAACGCGCCGCCCTCGACGGCGGCGAAGCAGACCGAGCCGAGCCCGGTCGGGCGGAAGCCGGCCCCGGCCTCCAGGGTGAGCGCGGCCGAGGGGATGCCGAAGAGCCGGTCGAGGTCCGGCCGGACCGGCTTGGTCCGGCCGAACAGGGCGTCCAGGAAGCCCACGGTGGTCCTTCCCCGGGAGGATCAGTGCCCGAGCCGGGCGGAGATCCTCGCCAGCTGGTCGAGCCGCTGCTCCAGCGGCGGGTGGGTGGAGAGCAGGCGCGAGGCGGTGGCCTTCGGGCTCAGCGCCGGGGCGAACCAGAAGGCGTTGTACGGCTGCGCGCGGCGCAGGTCCTCGGTCGGGATCGCGGCGATCTGCCCGGTCACCTTGGTCAGCGCGGAGGCGAGCGCGCTGGGCTGTCCGGTGAGCTGGGCGGCGGCCCGGTCGGCGGCCAGCTCGCGGTAGCGGGAGAGCAGCCGGGTGAGCAGGAAGCTGATCGCGTACACCGCCATCGACACCAGCGGGACGACGATCGCCGCGATCGCCACGTTGGAGTCGTTGCTGTTGCGCCCGCTGTTCAGGAAGCCGCCGTACAGGGCGATCCGGGTCATCGCCCCGGCCAGCACGCCGAGGAAGCCGGCGACGGTCATCACGGCGACGTCCCGGTGGGCGACGTGCGACAGCTCGTGGGCGAGCACGCCCTCCAGTTCGGCCGGTTCCAGCCGGCGCAGCAGCCCGGTGGTGACGCAGACCACGGCCTTCTGCGGGTTGCGCCCGGTGGCGAAGGCGTTCGGCAGGTCGTTGTCGGCGACCGCGACCCGGGGCTTGGGCATGTCGGCGAGCGCGCAGAGCCGGTCGACGGTGCCGTGCAGCTGCGGGTACTGCTCGGGCGTGACCGGCCGGGCCCCCATGGCCTTCTCGGTGATCTTGTCGCTGAACCAGAACTGCGCGACGAACAGCCCGCCCGAGATCAGCACGATCAGCGGCCAGGCGCCGCGCAGCAGCACGATCAGCAGTCCGGTGAACCCGACGTACAGCAGGCCGATCACGAACATGGTGCCGACCATCCGGCCGGTCAGGCCGCGGTCGGGTGCGAAGCGGGTGTGGTGGCCCGAGGTCGACATCGCTGCTCCTCCGTTCGCCGTCCGTCTCCGATGCTGCCACCGCCGCGGTCGGCGCGCCGCCGACGGCACCGTCACCCGTGCGGCGTGCACCCGGCCGGGATGCGGGCAGGATCACCCCGGACTGGCCGTTCCTGCGGTCGGACCCGGGCCTTACACTGGCAGGTACGGTTTTGGCACTCGGCTGTTGCGAGTGCCAGGTCCGGGGCCTCTCGGAACGGCCCACAACACGTCATAACGGACAACGTGCGAAGACGGAGGTGCGTGCCCATGGCCGGTGAGGTCCGCCCGCTGGACGAACGCAAGCTCGCCGTGCTGCGCGCCATCGTCCAGGACTACGTGGGCACCGAGGAGCCGGTCGGCTCGAAGGCCCTGGTGGAACGGCACAACCTGGGGGTCTCCCCGGCGACCGTCCGCAACGACATGGCGGCGCTGGAGGAGGAGGGGTACATCCACCAGCCGCACACCAGTGCGGGCCGGATCCCCACCGACAAGGGCTACCGGCTGTTCGTGGACCGGCTCGCCGAGGTCAAGCCGATGAGCGCGCCCGAGCGCCGCGCCATCCGGCACTTCCTGGACGGCGCCGTCGACCTCGACGACGTGGTGGCCCGGACGGTCCGGCTGCTCGCGCAGCTGACCCGCCAGGTCGCCGTGGTGCAGTACCCCTCGCTGTCGCGCTCGACCGTGCGGCACATCGAGCTGGTGGCGCTCGCCCCGGCCAAGGTGATGCTGGTCCTGATCACCAACACCGGCCGGGTCGAGCAGCGGCTGGTCGACTGCCCGGGCACGGTCGGCGAGACCGTCCTGGCGGACCTGCGCTCGCGGGTCAACGCCCGGGCCGCCGGCCAGCGGCTGCCCGACGTGCCCGGTCTGCTGGAGGAACTCCCGGCCGGCTTCGAGCCGGCCGACCGGCCGACCGTCACCACGGTGCTGGCGACGCTCTTCGAGACCCTCGCCGAGCAGAGCGAGGAGCGGATCATGCTGGCCGGCACGGCCAACCTGACCCGCTTCGGCCACGACTTCCCGCTCACCATCCAGCCGGTGCTGGAGGCGCTGGAGGAGCAGGTCATCCTGCTCCGCCTCCTGGGTGAGACCGGGGACGCGGGGATGACGGTCCGGATCGGGCGGGAGAACGCCTACGAGGGGCTGAATTCCACCTCCGTCGTGTCGGTCGGCTACGGTTCGGGCGACGAGAGTGTGGCCAAACTGGGTGTGATCGGTCCGACCCGGATGGACTACCCGGGCACAATGGGGGCGGTGCGAGCGGTGGCACGGTACGTGGGCCAGATCCTGGCCGAGTCGTAGGGAACGGCCACCGTCACAGCAGGTGACGGCGGCCCCAGTCGCAAGCACTTCAACAGGCGGAACAAGCGGAGCATTTGGTGGCCACGGACTACTACGCGGTACTCGGCGTCCGACGGGATGCGGGGCAGGACGAGATCAAGAAGGCGTTCCGGCGCCTGGCACGCGAACTGCACCCGGACGTCAACCCGGACCCGAAGACGCAGGAGCGGTTCAAGGAGATCAACGCCGCCTACGAGGTGCTCTCCGATCCGCAGAAGCGCCAGGTCTACGACCTCGGCGGCGACCCGCTGTCGCCCAACGGCGGGGCCGGCGGCTTCGGCGCGGGCGCGGCCGGCTTCGGCTTCTCCGACATCATGGACGCCTTCTTCGGCGCCGCCTCCGGCCAGCGCGGCCCGCGCTCGCGCACCCGGCGCGGCCAGGACGCCATGATCCGCCTGGAGATCACCCTGGAGGAGGCCGCGTTCGGCACCACCAAGGAGCTCCAGGTCGACACCGCCGTCACCTGCACCACGTGCAGCGGCGAGGGCGCGGCCCCCGGCACCTCGGCGCAGACCTGTGACATGTGCCGCGGCAAGGGCGAGGTCTCCCAGGTCACCCGGTCCTTCCTGGGCCAGGTCATGACCTCCCGCCCCTGCCCGCAGTGCCAGGGCTTCGGCACCGTCGTGCCGACCCCGTGCCCCGAGTGCGCCGGCGACGGCCGGGTCCGCGCCCGCCGCACCCTGACCGTCAAGATCCCGGCCGGTGTCGACAACGGCACCCGCATCCAGCTGGCCGGCGAGGGCGAGGTCGGCCCCGGCGGCGGCCCGGCCGGCGACCTGTACGTCGAGATCGCCGAGACCACCCACCCGACCTTCCAGCGGCGCGGGGACGACCTGCACTGCACCGTCACCATCCCGATGACGGCAGCCTCGCTCGGCACCCAGGTGCCGCTGCAGACCCTGGACGGCCTGGAGGAGGTCGACATCCGGCCCGGCACCCAGTCCGGCCAGTCGATCCCGCTGCACGGCAGGGGCATCACCCACCTGCGCGGCGGCGGCCGGGGCGACCTGATAGTGCACGTCGAGGTGCAGACGCCCACCAAGCTCGACCCCGAGCAGGAGGAGCTGCTGCGCCGGCTCGCGGTGCTGCGCGGCGAGGAGCGGCCCTCGGGCCAGTTCGCGCCGGGCCAGCAGGGCCTGTTCTCCCGTCTGAAGGACGCCTTCAACGGGCGCTGAGCCCGCACCGCGGCCCCCGGGGGCCGCTGAGCCCGCCCGAGCGCCCGGCGGTCCGCACGGAC
>NZ_JBSGXP010000054.1:0-48631 GCF_053610105.1 Kitasatospora sp. NPDC054939
CACCGAACTCCTGCGGCTGTTGCAGGTCGAACACGACGAGACCGCCGCACGCGCCGACTACCTGCGCGAACAGATCGACCAACTCACCGGTGAACCGGACGAGGTAGAGGCCCGCCTCGCCGAGATCGTCACCACCGGCAAGGTCATCGGCGGCCTCGCCCCGCCCGACCACGAACCGGCCCCTGCGGAGACCGCCACCACCTACCAGCGCATCGTGACCGCCTTCAACGAGCATCCCGGGCGGGTCTTCCGGGTCCGCGACCTACACGAACTCCTCGGCCTGCCCACCGACGAGCCCTCGATCAACGTCACCCGCTCCCGCCTGGGACGACTCGTTCGTCAGGGACTCCTCGACCAACCCGGACGCGGCCGCTACCAGAAACGGACTTAACGTCCTCTGAGAATGTCCGAGCCAGGGGGCGCGAGTCGGGGAGGGCGAGCATGCTGGCCGAGTCGGTGTATCGAACCGAGGACGTGGAGCCGCCGGACCGCTTCGACTACTGGCGGCAACAACTCGCCCGGATGAGCGCGCCGTTCGAGGGCCGCACCGACCCCGACGACTTCCGGGCGGAGCTGCGCGTCGTGCCGCTCGGCGAGCTGCAGCTGTGGACCATGGAGTGTCAACCGATCCTTGTGCGCCGGTCGCCGCGGCTGGTCCGCCCGTCCGACTCCGAGCCGGACCATCTCTCGCCCCCGTTCGGCGACGCAGCGCCCGGGGCCCGGGCGGACGGTGGTGGCGAGTTCCGCCCACAGTGTCTTGTGCTGCAGGACTGCGCGCAGCCCGGCCTCCTCCGGGTCATCACCGACGATCCGCGACAGCGGACCTGCCGGGCCGGGGCGGTCGTGCCGCGGCAGGCGGTGCCATTGACGCCGGACAAGGACCGCAGGCTGACGGACCGTCGGATGCCGGGGCGCGAGGGGGTGGGAGCCCTACTTGTTCAGTTCCTCGCCGGTGTCGCCGCCGACACCGGCGTCTACCGGCGGCCCGCTCCCGGGCCGGGTCGCCGAAGTGCTGGAGGCCGGCGACGTCACCGCGGACCTCGCGGGCCGGCTCGCCGCCTACTGGACGACCGCCTGACCGTCCCGCCCCGCGTGCTGCCCGCCGGGTGATCCCGGTCACGGACAAACCGGGAGGACAAGGTGGTTGTCCTGGGCAAATCGGGCGGTACAACATCCTGGTCAAGGGTTTGGTCGAGGGGTGGGGCCAGACCGCGGACAAGGGGGCGGTGTGCAATGTCGGCGGCGCCCGGGCGCCTCGTCCGGGTGCCGGGGCCGGCCACCGCGCCGCTCCCGGCCTCCCGCTGACGGAAGGCCACTTCGATGACCGCCACCGCGCTTGCCGCACCTGACCCCGACGACGACCGGGCCGCCGACCACCACCAGGCAGGCCAGCCGGGCGAGGTCTCGCCCGGTGGGGACAACCGGCCCGCCGCCGCCCCCGCGGGCACCTCCTCCGGCACCTCCACGGCCCGCCCCACCGCCGCCCGCGTATCCGCAGGCCGGCGGCCCCGGGCAAGGGTTGCGGGGCGGGGCGACAACCCTCTTCTGCTCGCTGCTGACGTGCGGTGGAAGGGGGGTTCGACGTCGTCGGTGCGAGCGGGGGTCTTGGTGGCGCTGGCTCTGTTTCAGCGCTGCACCGCTCGTGAGATTTGGATGTTTGCGTGCGCGGGGCAGCGATGCGATCGCGCGGTGCGCGACGCCCTGCTGGACCTGTGGGAGGCGGGGAGGGTGCGCCAGGAGCTGCGGCTGCCGGACGGGCGCAAGCTGTGGTGTCTGACCGCGGCCGGCCGCCGCGAGGCTGCGGCCCTGCCCCCGGCCTGCGCCATGCCGTCGGCGCTGCGTCCGGAGAAGGAGGGGGCGGCGGCGGTGTTCTCCGAGCACGCCCTGGATGTCGCCGCGACCGCCGGCCTTCTCGCCAAGGGCGGCATCGGGCACCTGGTCGCGTTCTCAACCGAGGTCGAGCACCCGCTGCCCGGCCGCCGCTCGCTGTTCGCCGACCTGGTGCTGCGCGACGCCGGCGCGCAGGTGCCGCTGCTCCTAGTGGAGGTCGACCGGGAGAACGAGAGCACCGGCATGTTGGTGGACAAGCTCACCGCCTACCGCGCCTGATGCGAACTCCCCGCCAAGGGCACGACGAAGGCCGCCTTCGCCAAGGCTCTGGCCCGCTCCGGCGAGCGCACCCACGCTTTGCGCCTGTGGCCCGCCGTCTACCCGGCCACCGGCCGCGAGGGGTTGCCGCCGGTCGCCCTGGTCCTGGAGGCCGGCCTCAAGCGCACCCGCCGCCCAGGCAGCAAGCCGCTCACCCCCGAGCAGAAGGCGGAGCAGGCCAAACGGGACCACCAGCGGCTGCTGAACCGCATGGCCGAGGTCGAGGCCGCCACCGAGGCCATCTGGCACGCGCCCGTCTACCCCACGTCCTACGACACCGCCACCGTCCGCGACCACCACCGGGCCCTGCCGGTCGTGGCCACCACCCTGCCGCTGCTACGTCGCCTCGGCGCCGACGCCCCGGTGTGGCACCGCTTCGGCGGGGACGGCTGGCACACCCTCACTGACGCGCTCGACAACCCGGACGGCGACGAGCTGCTGGTCTTCGAGCAGGCCGCGGCGGATCGGGCCCGCCGGGCGTGGGAGGCGGCGGAGCGGGAGCGGCGCCGTCCGGCCTGCCGCCGCTGCTCGGCGAAGTTCTCGGACGAGCGGTGGGAGGAGAAGGAACGGGGCTGGAACGACGACGGGCTGTGCGCCGGCTGCCGCCACGACGTCGCCGAGCAGCAGGCCCGGGAGGAGGCCGAGTGGGAGCGGGCCGCCGCCGAAGCCGCGGCTGCCGAGGCGAAGCGCTCCCGCTCCTGGTGGCGCCGGTCCTGACCCGGCCTCACCCGCCGCAGGCCGTTGACCTGCGGTGGGGAGTTCAGGCACCACCGCTGACCTGAGGTGGTGAGTTTCGCCGTCCGGCCGGTGAGTTCCGTGCCCAGAGTGGTGGGTTTCGCTCCCGGGGTCCGGTGAGTTTGCCCGGCCCGGGCGGCGGCGGCCGGTGAGTTTCGGAGATACGCCTAGGTCAGAGGCCGGTGAGAGCGGGACCGCTCCCGCCCTCACCGCCCCGGGCTGCTCCGTCCGGGGGGCTGCCCGGTTGGACGGCCGCGCCGGGTGGGCAGAGCCTTCGACATGACGACACCTTCGGCCAGGCGCCGGCGTCGGCGCCGTCCGGCCCAGTTCGCCGTGCCCGTCCCCACTGCCCCAGTCCGCGCCGCGAGGCCGCCGACACCGGCCCGCCCGCGTACGGCCACCGGGTGCGACCGCGTCTGGCCGAGCGAGCACCTCACCCCGGGCGGAGTCGTCGTCCGCACCACCTGGCACGAGCCCGCCTGCCCGGCCTGGTCCCGCCGGTGACCACCCACGCGGCTCCCGAGCCGGCCCGCACCCGGGTCTGCGCCATCCTGCTCCACGACGGCCGTCTAGCCCTGATCCGGCGCGACCGCCCCGACGGCCTCCAGTACTCCCTGCCCGGCGGCCTCATCGAGAACGGCGAAGACCCGCACGCCGCGCTGCGCTGCGAACTGCTGGAGGAGCTGGGCCTGGACCTTGCCGAGCTGCCCGTTCCGCCGGTGCTGCGCTTCGTCCAGGACCAGGAGACCCGGCGCCTGGGCGACACGACGCTCGTCCGTCGTCGGCACATGGTCTTCACTGCCCACCTGCCCGGCCACGTCCACCGCACGGTCGCGGCCGCCGAGCAGGACGACCCGGGCCGGGCGCCGGTGGTGTGGCTGCCGCTCGCCGCGGCGGCCGGGCTCCACCTCTATCCGGCCGTCGGTCCCGTCCTCGATCGGGCTGCGGAGCCCGCCGCCGGCCCGGTGCTGCTGGCGCCGATGACGGGCGACTCCTACTGGTGGCGCTGACCGCCACCGCTCCCCGCCGCGGCGCTGACCCGGGGCGGGGGGCTTCGCTGCCCGGGCTGGTGAGTTCGCCCGGCCCGAGGTGGTGGCGACGCGGTGACTACCCGCGCCGTGTCTGCCGACTCGGATAAGGTTTCGGCCATGGGCTGGATCGCGGCCTTGCCGGGGGTGGCTTCGGCTGCTCGGGAAGGCAGAACAAGCGGTGGAAGAGGGGCGGCCCGTACGGGCCGCCCCTCCGTCGTTCCCGGGACGGGCGGCCCCACCTTGATGGTCACCCCCGCGCACGTCCCGCTCCTTGATGCCCGCTCCGGGCCTCGGCCCGACTCCTTGATGGTCACCCCGCCACCCGGCCGCACACCTAATTCCTTGTTAGCAGCCAGCGGGAGCCAGGGAGGCTACCGCCGACTGTTCGAGAGTTCTGGGGCCGTGACGCCTTCTCGCATCCGGGCCGGTGACGCCTTTGGGTAGACCGGCGCCGCCTCGGCGTTCGTGCGCGCGAGCCGCAACGCCGTCGTCACGACTCGTCCTCTCTCACCGGCGGATCGGCGAGCTCGGGGTAGAAGGCCCGTTCGGCCCGGCGCAACCGGTCGATCTGCAGCTGACCGGCGCCGCGACAGATAGGGCATACCCGCTGTTCCCGGCATTCCGGGCACCGTCGCCGCAGTCCGGCGTCATTCAGCACCCAGCTGAGGCCACTGCAGGCCGGGCACCAGCCGAGCCCGTCGCACTCGTAACAGAGCACATGACCCGGTTCGACCGTTTCCGCCGTGCGAACGGGGTCGGGGCGCTCCGGCGCTTGTGGGGCCCGCAGGGCCACCGTCGGTGTGACGCCGGCATAGACGACATCGCCGGTGGCGGGCCAGACGCGGACATCGATCCGGAACCCGGCACGGCTCCCGGTCACCACAACCCGCGGCGCGACCGTATCGGCACGACGTTCCTCGACGATGTCGAAGCCGCCGGTGGTGAAGGCCCCGACGGTGCGGCGAACGGCCTCGTCGGCGGAGACGTCGGCGTCGAGGCCGGTCTGCGTCCGCAGCACAAATCGGTAGCGCAGCGGATCGGTCCATTCGGCGACCTCAGGTGCATCGGGCAGCGCGGACTCGGGGATCACCGCCTCAGACGTGACCTGCGCGGCGATGGTCCGCACCTGCGCGAGCAGCGTACGGCCGAGCCGGCGTAGTTCCATGTCGGTTGCGGGAACCTCAGACATCCATCCTCCGACCACGAACCCTGGCCTGCGTCATTCGACGGTCGACTCCACGCCGATCGCCGCGCCCGCGGCGTCGGCCTCGGCGTAATCGACGGAGCAGTCCAGCCCGGCCACCGTGCAGGCCCCGGCGAGCACCGCCAGCCGCTCCGCCGCCCTGGCCGGTTCCGCTTCCACGATTCCCTCGAGCAGATAGAAGGAATCACCGGAGCCGGGCGCGCCGGCCTCGTAGGAGTACACCTCGATGGTGTCGTCGCGGTAGGTCGTCTCGTATCCGGTCCGCCGCACGGCCATCGATAGTTCCGGTCGTACGAGCCAGTCACGCAGGAGCGCGATCACCGCCTCTTGACTGTCCGTCGCAACGTCGGCGTGGAAGGTTGTGCGGGCCATGAACCGAGCATGCCATGCCGCATCGTCCGCGGCAGCAGCCCGGGCGGAGCCCGCCGGCGGGGTGGCGGTGCCGGACCTGGCGCTCGGCGAGACCACCGGCTCGGTACCGCCCACCCTGCGCGGCCTGGGCGACCCGCACCGCGACTACACCCTCGGCGACGGCCTGGTCCACCTCACCTGGCCCGGCCGCTCCGACGCCCAGGCCCTCGAACAGGGCGGACACCTCGCCAGCTGGACCGAGGTCTACGACCAGCCCGGCAACTCGGCCGCCCTCATCGCCGGACGCCCCGTCGCCGACGCCGCCGACAACGCCCCCCTGCTGTCCACCAACCCCACCGACGCCCTCACCCTGCTGCGCCTGGCCCTCGACCAGGGCCTGGCCGCCGACGGCTCGGTCCGGCCGCTCCCACGCGCCCACGGGTGATCCCGGTCACGGACAAACCGGGAGGACAAGGTGGTTGCCCTGGGCAAACCGGGCAGGACAACCGCGGTGGGGGCCCGCCCGACCGGGCCCGGAGCGGTTGATGGTCGGGCTGGGCATCGTCGCGACGAGACCGAGGGAGACCCACACAGTGAGAGTGCCGCTGCTGCTGCCGCACGGCCCGTACATCGACGCCGTGGTCCGGGCGATCGGCGAGGCCGGGTACCCGGCCGGTCCGGACTCCTTCACCGAGTACGACAGCTCGGACGGCGAGCTGATGTGGCTGGAGGCGTTCATCGACCTCGGCCTCGGCGAGGACGACCAGGACGAGGACGGGGAGGAGCCGGTGCGGACCGGGCTCGCCTGGAAGCAGACCATCGGCCGGCTCGTCGGCGACTACGACGGGCGAGGCCGCTACGAGCACATCCAGAAGGTCTTCGCGGACGGCTGCGTGCTGCCGGCCCCGGGCGCGGTCGCCGCCTTCGTGCGGGACTGGTTCAACGGCGGCACCGGGTGGCCCACGCCGGCCGCCAACGACACCACGCCCACCGGCGGCCCGCTGCCGGGCCCGGTCGCCGAGGCCCTGGAGGCCGGCGACGTCACCGCGGACCTCGCGCGCCGGCTCGCCGCCTACTGGACGACTGCCTGACCACCGCCCGCGTGCTGCTGACCTGAGGTGATCCCGGTCACGGACATATCGGGAGGACAAGGTGGTTGTCCTGGGCAAACCGGGCGGGACAAGGGGGTTGGTCAAGGGGTGGGGTCAGGCCGCGGACAAGGGGGCGGTGTGCAATGTCGGCGGCACCCGGGCGCTTCGTCCGGGTGCCGGGGCCGGCCACCGTGCCGCTCCCGGCCTTGCCCTGACGGAAGGCCACCTCGATGACCGCCACCACGCTCGCCCAACCCGACCCCGACGACGGCGACCAGGCCGCCGACCACCACCGGCCAGAGCGGCCGGGCGAGGCCTCGCCCGGCGGGGACAACCGGCCCGCCGCCACCCTCACGGGCACCTCCGTCCCCACCTCCACGCCCCTGGTGCCCGGGACCGGCGTTTCCGCAGCTCAGGAAGCGAGGTCAAGGGGGCCTGGTGCGTGGCGACAACCCTTCTCCCCCTGCTGCTGAGGCGCGGTGGAAGGGCGGACTCGACGGAACCGGTCAGGATGGGTGTCCTGGTGTCGCTCGGCCTGTTCCAGCGCGCCACCGCGAGGGAGCTCTGGCCTCTGGTCCTGCCAGGACAGCGCAACGACAAGGCGACCCGCGACGCCCTGGTCGACTGGAGGCCGCCGGAGGGTGCGGGAGGAGCTGCGCTTGCCGAACCGCCGCAAGCTCTGGTGCCTGACCGCGGCCGGGCGCCGCGAAGCCGCGCGGCTCGTCCCGGCCGGCACGAAGCTCGCGGCGCTGCGTCCCGAGCGGGACGGCCGCGAAGCGGCGTTCTCCGAGCACGCCCTGGACGTCGTCGCC
This sequence comes from Kitasatospora sp. NPDC054939, assembly GCF_053610105.1. Taxonomy (NCBI): domain Bacteria; kingdom Bacillati; phylum Actinomycetota; class Actinomycetes; order Kitasatosporales; family Streptomycetaceae; genus Kitasatospora; species Kitasatospora sp. NPDC054939. The sequence continues at coordinate 7,373 of NZ_JBSGXP010000054.1, forward strand.
ACCGCAGGCCGGCTTGGTGGCGGCGTCGGAGTCAGGCAGGCGCACGAGGTCGGCCTGCCGCTGGGGGCCGATCGGTTGCCGGTGGCGGGACATGGTGAAGGCACGCAGAGAGTCGTGCCCAGGCTCAGTCTCCGGCAGAGGCGCAAGGAGGGGTGCGTCCGGGGAAGGACGACAGGGGGCTTGCGTAGGGTGGGGGAGTGACGACGAGGGACGGGTCCGCCGGGGTGGAACGTACGGAGCTGCTGCTCGCGTGGAGTGAACTGGATGCAGCGTTGGAAGGGGCGATCGAGCGCGGACCGGGACTCCGCAGCCAGCTCGAGCCGCTGGTGGAGCGCCTGCGGACGTCGGCGGCCGCGTTCCTCGGACCTGAACTCGAACGCCGGCTCGCCTACTACGTTGATGCGGATAACTCCTTCGCCCGGGACCGAATCGCCCATGTCCTGGCAGGCGCCTGCGGAGAAGCGGCCCTTCCCGCCCTGCTGCGCGCCAGCGTCGGGGACCGCAACGATGACGGCGACACCCTGCAGGGCGACCTTCTCGACCTGTTGTCCGCCTGGCCCGAGCCCGCGCACCGGTTGCTGATCGAATGCGTGGTCTCGGACGATCCCGGGATGCGGCGGGTGGGTCTGTGGGGTCTGAGCGTCACTGATTTCGGAGGGGCGAGGTACTTCGACGTCTTTGTCGAGGCGGCGGTCGACCCGGATCCCGGGGTGCGGGCGGATGTGATGAGTTCCCTCGGCAGCATCGTCGGCGTGGGTGACCCCCGACGTGCTCGGGCCGTCCTGATGGACGGCATCGGAGATCCGGCCCCTGAGGTGCGGACGGCTGCCGTGCACGCCCTCGGCTCAACGTACGACCGGTCGGTCACCGACCTGCTGGTGGCCCGCGCCGAGGACGCCGACCACTGGGTCCGGTACGCCGCCGCCTGGGCGCTGGCCCGCCGTCCTGGTCCGGCGGTCCGCACTGCTCTCGAACGGCTCACCGACGACGAAGACGCCGACGTCCGGGAAGCCGCGCGCACGGTCCTGGAACTTCCGGCCGAGCGGTGACCTTCCGCGCGTCGAGCCGAAGCCCGATGAAGCTCGGTGAGACAGCGGCGGCAGCGCGGGGGACGACCGTCCCAGCTCCCGCCCGGCCCGGTCTCGGGTGAACATCGTGCCTGCCGACTCTGGCGGGCGCCTGCGGCCGGCTCGATCCAGGGGATGAGCTGCCACTGTCCCTTGACAGCCGATCGCCGTACTATCAGCGCTTCCCTGATTCAGCCGGGGGGATGACGTGTCGACCACTCATCCGTTCTGCTGCGCAGGCGATCAGGCCGCCATCAGGACGAGACTGTTCGGCGGGAATCACGAGTGCGGGGAGTGGCAGTGCTGTTGGAACGCACCGAGGTGCAGACCTTCCTGGCTCTGGCTGAGGAGCTGCATTTCGGCCGGGTCGCCGAGCAGCTGGGTCTGACGACCGGCCGGGTCAGCCAGACCATCAAGAAGCTGGAACGGCGCATCGGCGCGCCGCTGTTCGACCGGAACACCCGGCAGGTCAGACTGACTCCCCTCGGCCGCGACCTGGCGGCGGAGTTGGCTCCGATGGTGGCCGGCATGGACGAGGCGGTGCTGCGGGCGACCGAGCGTGCGCGCGGGACGACGGGCCTGCTGCGGGCCGGGTTCCTGGGGGCGGCGGCCGGGCAGTTGCTCCTCAAGGCCCTCGAACTGTTCACGGCCCGCCACCCCGACTGCAAGGTGACGATCCACGAGAGCCAGATCCACGACGCCATGACGCGGTTGCACAACGCCGAGTTGGACGTCATCATCACCGCATTCCCCGTCTCCCAGGCGGTCGCCGGGCCGGTTCTGCTGTCGGAGGCCCGGGTCCTGGCCGTTCCGACGGGGTCGCTGCTTGCGGCGCACGCGTCGGTGTCCATCGAGGTGCTTGCCGAGCACCCCGTGATCCAGCTCCCGCACGACATGCCGCAGGAGCTGCGTCACGAACGCACACCCACCCACACGCCCGCGGGCAGGCCCGTGCCGTGCGGGCCCATGGCGGCGACCTTCCCCGAGGTCCTGGCGCTGGTCGCCGCGGGGCAGGGCGTCTTCCCGGTCGGTGAGCACGCCCGGCGGTTCTACCCGCGCCCGGACGTCGCCTACGTGGCCTTCAACGACGCGGCTCCGGTCCGGTGGGGGCCGGTCTGGCTGGAGAGCAACATGAGCATGCGTCTGCGTGCGTTCGTCCAAGCGGCCGTGGATGCCAACACCTGACGTTCCCAAGGCGGCAGTCATCGCGATCCGCGGATTCCGTGGGCCCCGGGTGCCCTGCATGAACCGGATGACGGGCTATGGCGGTGAACCGGCGTCGGCCGTCGCCGCGGGGTGACGGGTGTGGGGCCGGGCGCGGGGTCTGGTGCGCTCGGCCCAGCGGACGGCCGGCCCCATGGCGATCCCCGCGGCGAAGAGGGCACCGAGCAGGAGCCAGCCGGGAGCGCCCCAGCCGAGGACCACGGTGGCCAGGACCAGTGGTCCGAGCATTCGGGCGACGGCCTGCCCGGTGGCGAAGAAGCCCTGGTACTGGCCCTGCTTGTCGGCGGGAGCCAGCCCGAAGCTGATCTCCCAGGCTCCCGAGGCGAGCATCATCTCGCCGAGGACCTGGAGACCTGCCGCCACCGTGAGGACCAGTACGGCGCTCCAGGCGGCGGAGCCGACCCCCGAGAGGGCGAAGACGGCGCAGGCGGCGAGCATGACGATGCCCGCGTGCCGTACGGTTCGTGCGGCGCTCCGCAGGCCTTGCACCCGCCGTGCGACCCGGACCTGGAAGGCGACCACACTGAGGGTGTTGAGCACCAGCAGCGCGGAGACCGTCCACGCCGGCGCCCGGGTCTGCTGTACGATCCACAGCGGGATCACCAGGCTGATCAGCGGCATGTAGAACAGCATCACCGCATGGATGGCGGTGACGACCGCGTACGGGCGATCACGCAGCGCCGAAAGTTGGGGCTCGCCCGGCTCCGCCCGCGACGGGGCGAGCACGGGCAGGCGGCTCAGCACGAGCGCCGCGGTCAGGAAGCCCACGGTGTCCACCACGAAGACGGCCCGGTAGGCCTTGCGGGTGCCGCACTGCAGGGCGAGGCCACCAAGGGCGGCGCCGACGGCCAAACCGGCGTTCGCGGTGGACTGCAGGAAGGCGCGCACCTCGGTGCGCCGGCCCTGTTCCACCAGCCCGGCCAGCAGTGCCTGCCGGGCCGCGGTCAGCCCGCACTGGCAGCTCGCGTACAGCACCGCGGCCACGGCGAACAGCGGGAAGGAGCGTACGAACAGGAACGACGCCACCGCGAGCGCCGTGGCCAGCGCCAGCACCACGGCGGTGCCGCGCGAGCCGCGCCGGTCGGCCAGGTTCCCCAGGGCAACCCCGACCACGGAGCCGACCGCCCAGCCCAGGGTCAGGCCAAGGCCGATCTGGGCCGGGGTCAGGCCCACGACCTGGGAGAAGTAGAGGGCGGACGTGACGTAGTAGGCGCCGTCCCCGATCGAGTTCAGCAGCTGGGCCAGCGCCAGCACCCGCGGCGGCTTCATGCGGTCCCCCGGGGAGCCGGGACCGTGCAGGTGATCGTGTCGATCCGGTCCCGGGGGACCGAACGCTTCTTCGCTACTCCGGGCGCCTTGCTCATCGTGCGCTCTGGAGGAGGATCTTGAGGAGTTCGTCGGGGGCGTCACCCATGACGTTGTGGCCGGAGCGGACGGCGTGGACCCGCCAGGAGGGATCGGCCAGCAGGCTGCGGTAGAGGGGCTCGAACGGGGACGGGGTCTGCCAGCCGGTGGCGTAGATGTAGTCCTTGCTGGCGAACGCCGACAGATCGTGCCGCAGGCGGACGGCCTGGAGGAGGGAGGCCAGGGGATGGGCGGTGGCGCGCGGGTCGAAGAAGGGCAGGGGCGCGCTGGAGTAGCCGGTCCGGTCGACGCCGTTGAGGTACCAGTCGCGCTCCTGCTCCGTGACCAGGGACCAGCACGAGTCGCCGTCCCGGGGCACCATGGCGTCGACGTAGACCAGGCCGCTCACCCGCTCGGGGACCCGGTCGGCGGCTCCCGTGATGACCATGCCGCCATAGCTGTGCCCGACCAGGACGGCGTCGGTGATCTGCTCGTCCTCCAGCAGGTTCAGCACGTCCTGCAGATGAGTGTCGAGGTTGACGGTGCCGGTGAGCAGGTGCTTGCGCTCGCCCAGACCGGTGAGGGTGACGGCGTGGGCCCGGTGGCCGTGTTCGCGCAGTCGTCGGGCCAGCGGCTGGAACGTCCAGGCGCCGTGCCAGGCGCCGGGGACCAGCACGAAGGTCGCCATCAGCCCTGCCCCACCGTCAGGACGATCTTGCCGCGGGTCCGGCCGCTCTGGGCCAGCTCGTGTGCCTCGGCCGCCCGCTCCAAGAGCAGGCAGGCGGCGATCTCGGGGCGCAGCAGGCCTGCCTCGACGAGGGAGGCGAGCTGCAGCAGGCCCTCCCGGTCGGCTTCGACGATCATGAACTGGGCGCGGAGCCCGAGCGGCCGTGCCTCTCGGGCGAGTGCTGCTTCGGCCGGGGAGACGAGCGAGGCGACGATGCCGCCGGGGCGCAGGGTCTTCAGTGTGCGCGGCCCGTACTCGCCGCCGATGGTGTCGATGGCGATGTCGACGTCGCGGACTGCGGAGGTGAAGTCGGTCTGGGTGTAGTCGATGACCTCGTCGGCGCCCAGGCTGCGCACGAAGGCGTGGTTGGCGGTTCGGGCGGTGCCGATGACGTGGGCGCCGCGCGCTTTGGCGATCTGGACGGCCAGGTGTCCGACGCCGCCCGCCGCGGCGTGGATCAGCACGCGGTGTCCGGGGCGTACGTCGGCGGTGTCGACCAGGGCCTGCCAGGCGGTGAGGCCGGCCAGGGGCAGGGCGGCGGCTTGGGTGTGGGTGAGTTGGGACGGCTTGTGGACCAGGTGGCGGGCCGGGGAGGTGACGTACTGGGCGTAGGTTCCCGCGGGTTGCGGGTGGCGCGGCATGCCGAACACCTCGTCGCCGGGTGCCAGGGTGGTGACACCCGGTCCGACGGCTTCCACCACGCCCGACACGTCCCAGCCGAGCCTGATGGGGGTGTCGGTACCTGACAGTCCGCTGCTGGAGCGGTGCCAGAGGTCGGTGGGGTTCACTGCGGCCGCCACGACCCGCACGAGTACCTCGGCAGGTCCGGCCTCAGGCCGCTCCGCCTCCACCGTCCTCAACACGTCGGGACCGCCGTAGCGGTCCTGGCCGATCGCCGTCATCGTCTTGGTCATGGTTCACCTGTTCCAGCCGGTCGGGACAACTGACGACCACTCAACCGGCCTGCGACACAGGCCATCAAGCAACGATCGGGACATCGCTGTTTAGCGAAACTCAAAAGCGCGGGGTTGACGGCGTCGTCGGAACACGAGGAGCTGCAGGCCTTCCCGGCACTGGCCGGGGCTGAAGTACCTCGGCCGAGTCGCTGACCAGTTCGGCCCGACGCCGTGAAGCTGGAACGCTGAGAGTGCGGCGGCCGCCGCGACCGGGGCGCGCGTTCGGTGCCGTGGCGCGGGCACGGTCGGGCGTTCAGTGCGGGTGTGCTTCTGAATTGCGGCGCGGCGCCGCGAGCCGGGTGTCGTCTTTGCTGTCCTGGGCGCCGGGTAGGTTGCCCGGATGACTGACATGGACCCGTTGGTACCCGTTCTCGCTGGGCTGTCGTCGACACCCTCTGGTTTCTCGACAGCTGCGACGACGAGGTGGATCCCGACTCCGCGGTGAAGATGATGGAGAGCGTGGCCGGGGTGCTGAAGCGGCTGCCGGAGGACCAACTCGACCGGTTCCTGCTGACGCTCAGGGGCCTGGCCGATGCTGAGTCGGACCCGCAGCGGATGGAGTTCCTGGAGTCGCTCCCCGGTGATTTCGGCCTGGTCGACGACGAAGACTGAGCGCTGGCCGGGCTCGGCTCGGCGCGACCTGAAGCCCGACCGGGCTGGGTGCCCGGCTGCAGGCCGTGGGTCTCCCTGCGGCGGATCGGCTTGCCCCGGTTGGGCTCGCCCCGGTGGCCCGGGATCGACAGCAGGTCGCCCTCGGTGAAGTGGCCCACGGTCGCGGCGGCGCCCAGTGTCCGGTCGACATCCGCGGTGCCGTGCAGTCCGGTTAGGGCGATGGAACCGGCCATCTTCGCCCGGATCTAACTTCCCCGCCCTGCCGCTGCCATCCTCGCCCTACACCGCCGATCTCCCAAGGGGCCCGGGGCCGGCCTGCCTGCGCGCTATTGTCGCCGCCCTGGGCCCGTCCGCCACACCAACAACGTAGGACCGCCTGACCGCCGACTCGTCGGGCAGGAAGTGGCGTTGGAGCAGTTCATCGAGGTCCTGCCGCGGGTGCTGGTCTGGGACCAGGTCCGCGGCTGGCGAGCCTCCCACCGACGGGCGGTCCGCCCCGGGTGCCGGCAACGGCAAGGGCTACGACCGGGCCGGACACCGCGTCGGGGTGCTCTCGCCAGCCAGTCAGCACGTTACGGGTGTTCAGCGCGGCCAGGACGCTCTCGCAAGGCGGGGCAACGTCGAGCTGCAGGGCGATGTCGGTCGGTCGCGGCGCTCGCGGAGCTTGTCGCGGGTCGGCGGCGCTGTCTCGGATCCCCGCGCTCGCCTCCTGTCCGGTGGGGGCAGATGAGGGGGCGTGACCGGCGACCGTGGAGCTGGCGTGCGCCGGCTAGCGCGGAGCGGCGCAGGCATCGGCAATGGCCTGGGTGTCCCAGTAGAACGGGCGGACCTCGGTGATCTGTCCGTCCTTGACCGTGATCGTCTGCAGGATGGGGAAGCTGAGTTAGCGGCCGGTCGTCCGCGCGCGAGCACGGACCTGCGTGAGCACAACTGCTGTCTGCCCGGTGGCAAGGAATTCCTGCTCGACCATGTCGAACGTCTCCCATGTCTGTCCCATCGCGAGGAAGAACTGCGCCATTCCGCCGTGCCCTCGCCACATACCTCCGTAGGGCAGGGCGTCCGCTTGGTGCAGCTCGACATCCGGTGCGAAGAAGGGGGCGAGTATGTCGAATGAGGCCTCACCGGGGCCTCCTGCCGCCAGATACTGCGCCTCGGCCGCATACATGCCGCTGAGGATCGTCTTTGCGTCGGTCGTGGGAGACATCGTCATGCCGTCAGCGTGCCCGGAACAGAGCCGTCCTGCTGGCGGAGATCGGACATCGCGGTGCGGTCCGGCCGGCATCCTCGCAACTCCCCAGGGCGCGCCACGCCGTCACGGGCCGGGCGGCAGCCGACCACTGCGCCTCGCCGGCCGATCCGGGCAGATGCGAGCGAAGGGGTGACGGCCCTCAACGGCACGCCGCCGCAGGCCCGGGGTCAATCCGCCCGCGCCACACTTCGCAGAGCCCCTGCAAGCAGGAACCTCTCCAACGTCGGCAGCAGGCGTGTCGCGCGTCCTGTGATCCCGGGGTCGAGAAGAATGACGGTCGTCGAATCGTCTGTCCCGAGGGGTCTCGCGTGGCGGTTGCGGTGCGGATCGCACAGCAGGACCAGGCCGACGCTCTCCTCGGACGCAGTGGCCTCGCACCCTGGTGGCAGCGCTGATGGACGGCCAGGTGCCCACCGAGCGCGCGTTCGCCGCCCCGATGACGATCGCGCTGCGCCTGGGGCGCGAGGACCTCTACGCCCAGGAGCTCGCCTTCTACGATCCGCGCAAGCTCATCGCGCTGTTCACGGCCCCTCCCGCTGTCCACGCCTTCCCGGCGCTGACGGCCCGGCAGGTCCAGGAGCTGTGCCGCTTCCTCCTCGCGCGTTACGGCGGGGATGCGGCCCGGCTGTGGAAGGACACCTCGACGGGCAAGGAGCTCCTGGGGCGGGTGAAGGAGCTGCCGGGCTTCGGCCGGCAGAAGTCGCAGATCTTCGTCGCGCTCCTCGGCAAGCAGTACGGCATCCGGCCCGAGGGCTGGCGCGAGGCGGCGGGCACCTACGGCGAGGAAGGCGACTTCCGCTCCGTCGCCGACGTGACCGGTCCTGCCTCGCTGGCGATCGTGCGGACCTTTCGCCAGGAGGAGAGACGCACCGCGAAGCGGAGGCCGGGACCGTCCTCGGATTCGACGGAACGCTGCCGGTCCCGGCAGAGCTGAACTCCACCCCGGCGCGGAGTACCCCCTGCGGGGCGTCCGGCAGCTACTTGTTCCCCGGTTCGCCCCGGCCGGAGACCGGACCCGCCACCGGCCGCACCCCCGCGGCCCGACCTCGGGCCGCGGGGGTGCGGCCCGGGTCACGTCGTGTCAGCCGGTCACGCTCGCCGGTGCCGGACGGCTGCCCAGCCGATCGGGGCCTTGCCCGGGGCGGTCGTGCGGCGGTCCGGGGGTCGGCACAGCGAGCAGACAGGGGCAGGCCCGCGGGCCTGCCGCTGTCCCCGCCGTTGGCGGGCCCGGGTGTTCTGTGCGCGCAGAACGAAGTGATCGACCCTGTGATAGTGCCGGGCTCCCCGCCCTCGGCACGGATGGCTACCCGGTGCCGCCCGTCGGGGTGTTCACGAGTAGGGCTGATCAGGGGCTGAGAACGCCGGTTGGAGATCGCTTCCCGTCCGTCCGAAGATCGCTTCCCGGTGATTCGGCTCAGAAGTCAGGGTGAACACGTAGCGCGGCAAGGGCCTCGGGTGCGTGATCGGCCTTGAATGACCAGCCCGGCATGGCACCCCAGGAGATGGACAGCCGAAGGTAGTCGACCAGGGTGACACCTGGCCGCCCACCGACACCATGAATGACTGGGTCGGCAACCGTCTCGGTCATGAAGACGTCGTGGGTGGATCCGCTGACGTTGGCCTTGTGGAGCTCGTCCGGCGCGAAGTCGAAGACGAATCCGCGGTTCGCAAGGTCCGGGTCCTCTTCTTCCTGGAAGCGGTACTCGTCCCAGCTGTAGCGGAGGTACTCGACGTCCGGAAGAACCAGCGGATCCGGAAGGACACCGGCCACGCCAAGTTGGTCCGCTGAGTCGAAGCACTCGTCCAGTGCCGGGCAGTCACCGGCGAACCACACCCCACCCACGTATCGGAGGCACGCGTCGAGAGCTACCGGCATGGCTCCAATCTCACCAGCGAGCACGTCCAGGTCCACGCGGTCCGCGTCCACAGGCGGCGTCAGGAGCGTGCCACTGGACACGAGGCCGAGCGCAGTCAACTGCTCTGCCAGCCGGGAAACATGCCCGGCCACCCGTTGCATCGTGTGCGACGCCACAGAAGCGCAGTCCTCGATCAACGTGTCGGGAACCGGTCCCAGGCGTCGGAGTTCGGCCCAGGCGCCCTCGTGGTCACCAGCGATGTAGCGCCGCGTGTAGGAGGTCATCGGGGCAGCCTGCCTGACCCCCATCTCGACAGCAAGCTGACTGCTCAAGCGGCTGGCGTCAGGTGAACATGACACTGGGCCTGAGGCATCGGGCAACTTCGTCCGCCATCGGTCATCGGGAGACCCGGCTGCCGACGGGAGTTGTCCGGTTTGGGGCATCTGTGGTCACCGCCTGCGGGCGTTTGGGGCTCGCCCATACGGTTGCCACAGGTTGTGGCCCGTTGGGTAGGCAGGGTCGGCGATGGTGTCGCTCTTCCGACGGTTGGACGAGGAAGAAGCCATCGTGCGCGGCGAGTTGGACGCGCTGCGGGAGAAGCTCGCGTCCGCCGAGGAGCGCCTGGCCCGACTGACGATCACCCGGGAGACCGCGCTGCAGTTGCTCGGCAACCAAGCCTCCGAGGCCGATCTGATGCCCGCCCCGGCGCCTGCAGCGGTTGCCGTCCCCGAGGCGATCTGGGCCCCAGCGACGGTGCCCTCGCGGAGTCTGGATGAGCTGGAAGCGAAGCTCGCCGCGATCACGGCCCAGTTCGACGCTCAGCCCAGCGCCCCTCAAGCCGCCGCTGCGGCGGCGCCGGTCGAGAGGCCTGCCCCGCCGGTGGCGGTGTCGGGGCGGTTGGAGTGGGCCGAAGGGATGGAGAGGATCCTCGGCCTGCTGGCGACGGCGGGGCGGGTGATGCAGGCGCGGGAGATCGCGGTGGCAATCGGCGAGGACACGTCGAGCCCTGCGCGGGTGGAGACGACCCGGGGCCGGTGCAAGCGGCTGGTGAAGGAGGGCAAGGTCATCGAGGTCGAGGCCGGCCACTTCCGGATCGCTACGCAGTACTCCTCGGTGGCCATGGCCGGGGGGGAGGCGCCCGGGGCGAGGTGAGGAACGAGCGGGTGGCGCCGCCGGGGGTCCAGCCCCGGCGGCGCCGATGGTGCGTCAGCTCCCAGTTAGCGGCTTAACGCGTCTTCGAGGGTAGTAGGAGTGTGCTCTCTCGGAGGGGCGGTGCCGCGAGTACATCCAGTCCCGGTCGCATCCGGTCGCGGCCGGGACGGAATCGAGGCTCAGTGCCCCACGGTTCGATCAACCCTGCTCTCATCCGGCCAGAGCCTTGCGTCCAGCGCGGCCACGAGGCGGGCGACGGTGGCCACGTCGGGCCACGAGTGGCCGGCCAGCAGGTTGGCGATGGACTGCCGGTTCACCCCGGACGCGGCGGCGGCCTGCCGCAGGCTCCACTCCCGCTCGGCGAGCGCGCCGGTGAGGCAGGCGGAGATCCGCCGCACCGCCTCCACGCCGGGCTCGGCGGCGGGGACGCGGGGCCAGGTTTCCGGATTGTCGGTCAGCTCCCTGGGGGAGCGCACGCGGGCGTGTCCGCCGACCATGCGCGCACCATCCTCTCCGTTGAACTGCGGGAATGCCCTGACGGCTGCTTGAGTAGCCGGTATTCGTGGACCGTGGTCCCTTGATCAGAAGACGTCCGCGAAGATCGTCCGCTACCGTCCGCGCGACCCGGCTCCGGGCTGGGACAAGGTCGCGCCGATCGTCCGGTCGGTGGTCGCGGCGACCGTCACCCAGGTCCCCTACGACGTCGAACGGCTCCTGCACGTCACCTGTCGTCTCGCCCTCTGGGCCGATGCCGCGGGCCTGCCGGGTGAGCCGGACGCCTGGCTGCGGGGTGAGGTGATCGACGCGTTCGTGCTGTCCTTGGCAGGGCTCTGTGAGCCCACGACCCTGCAGACCTACCGGACCTGGCTTCGTCGAGTACGCGACGCGCTGGCCTGGACCGACCGGGGCGAGCCCGTCCCGCCCCGGCTCCACGCCCCAGCAAGCCCCCATCAGCCCTACGAGGGAGCGGAGTTGGCGGGACTTCGGCACTGGGCGAACCACCTGCCCTGGCGGCAGCGGTCGGACGGACTCGCGCTCATGGGCCTGGGCGCCGGTCTGGGGCTGATGCCGAAGGAGATCGCCGCCACACGGGGCCTGGACCTTCAGCGGCACCAGGAGGGACACCCGCTGGTCCGCCGCGGCCTCGGCCGTCTGGTCGCTGCCAGGCCCGAGTGGGAGGACGACCTGGCCGAGCTCGCCGATCGCGCGGGATCCGGGTTCCTCTTTCGGCCGGGCCGGCAGGTCGACTACGCCAAGAACCTGATCAGTTCCTGGCCCCAGACGCACCCGACCCCGGCGGGGCTGCCCGCGCTCTCGGCGGGGCGGCTGCGGGCGACGTGGATCGTCGCCCTGATGCGGCAGCGGATCTGCCATGACGTCATCGCCCGCGCCGCAGGCCTTGCCTCGGCGGCGTCCCTGGCCCGCTACCAGCACTTCGTTCCCCCGCTGACCGACGCCCAGACCCTGCGGGCCGACGCGGCGTGACCGTCCCCAAGGCCTGGCGCGACGATCGCAGGATCCGTAACTGCCGACCCGCTCCGGCCACGGACGCGCCGGCGCTGATCCCGGACTCCAAGGTCGGCCAGCTGTCCCGGCTGGTCCGCGAAAGCGGTGCTCTGGAGCCGATCAAGACGGAGCTCGGCGTCCGGCCCGGCCCGGAAGGGCTCTCGGTCCACACGGTGCTGACCGGACTGCTTCTCGCCCTGCACTACCACCACGGTTCGGCCCAGCTCGGCGACGCCACCCGGGTCCTGCTCGACGAGATCAGCGACACCGCCAAGACCTGGCTCGGCGTCGACGGCACCGACCGGACCGACCCGCATGCCCGGATCGCGTTCGCCAGACGCGTCTACCGAACATTCGACCGGATCACCACCGCGCTCGATCCCATGCGCGTCGACCGCCGCAAGCGCCTGCCGCTCGACGAGGCCCGAGCACACGCCGCAGCCTGGGAAGACCCAGATCCCGACCGCGTCCGCCGCCGCACGGTGCTGCAGCAGATCAGCGACGCCCTCGTGCTGGCCCCGGTCCGCACCGCCCTCCGACGCGGCCACCTGCGGGGCTGGCCCGGCGACGTCGGCGTCGACACCACCGGCGTCCCCGCCTGGCACCGCCCACCCAGCAAACGCCGACAGCTCGGCTCCATCGAGACAACCGCCGGCTGGCACTTCAGCGCGGGCGCGACCGAGGGCGTCTTCGGGCACAGCCTGACCGTCCCGGTCGCCGCCAGCCGCCGCAGCAGCAGCACGGGCAAGCGCGCCAGCCGTCACCCGCAGCTCGCGCTCGGCGCGGTCCTGGACACCGGTGGCAAACGCGCCGGCCCCAACGCCATCCACGCCCTGACCGTCCTGGGAGAGCTCGGCCTGCCCGCCGGCATCCTGGCCGCCGACCGCGCATACACCGACCAGACCACCGGCCACTTCCAGGCACCCGCCCGCCGCCTCGGCTACAAACTCGCCCTGGACTACAAGCAGGAACAGCGCGGCATCCAGGGCACCCACCTGGGCGCCGTCCTCGTCGACGGCCACCTCGCCTGCCCGCTCATCCCCGAACAGGCAGCCACCGCGACCACCGGCCTCGGCGACACCCAGATCCGCGAGATGCCCGACAGCCTCGCCCGACAGATCGCCGCCCGCGAGCCGTTCCTCCTCAAGCGCAAGCAGGGCCCCGACCCCTCCGGCACCATCCGCCTGCAATGCCTGGCCGCCGGACCCTCCCCATCGATCACCTGCCCCCGCTTCAACCGGCTCCACCCACCGACAGGCCGCGCACCCGCAGTCATCGACCTCACCAACGCCCGGCAGACCGCCGCCCACCCCGCGGCGAAGCCCGCCGCACAGGTCAGTCCGGCCGAGCGGCTGCGGCCACCGCCGGAGAAGGAACTGCCGAGGATCTGCCGCAAGCCCACGATCACCGTCCGCCCCGGCGGCCTGGGCAAACTCGACAAGTTCCGGCAGGACCTTCCCTACCTCAGCCCGGCCTGGCACGACGCCTTCAAGCCCATCCGGGCCAACAACGAGGGGATCAACGGCAGAGCCAAGGGGCACCGCCTCGACATCGCCGAGCCGAAGAAGCGCCTTGCCCACGGCCGCGCCGCCCAGACCATCCTGATCGCGCTGATGATCTGCACTCTCAACCTGCAGATCCTCCACGACTGGCAGCACGCCACCGGCAGCCGGACACCAGAGCCGGTCCAGTCGCCCGGGGAGGGTGCTGCGGAAGGCCCTGTCACGGCCACCAGCTCGCCGAACAGCCGCCCACCGCCCTCCCGCTGACGAGCATTCCGGCCGCGTCCCGAAGATCCAGTCCCTCGACCGCCGTTGGTCCCCAGGCTTGCGGCGGCCGAGGCATGCCCTCCGCACCCCAGACCACCCCCGAACCGCCGCCACAGACCGCCCGATGCCAACTCCGCCGGCCCACCGAGTTCGCACACCGCCTCGAACAGGCCCGCAGAAAGCAGAAATCCCGCCTGGCCACATGGACCAGACGGGATCTCGTCAACCATTCCCGAGCTATCTCAAGAACAGTCGCCGTCGGCCTGGAGTGGAATCAAGCCGTCGTGGCCAGGGTCGGCCCGCCGCTGGATGGACCCGTGGCCTTGGACGGACGCTGCTCGGCGGCCCGGCGGCTGTAAGCGACGGTCAGCACTGCAACCAGGGGTCCCCAGGCGAGCATCGGGGCGTAGCAGGCGAGCATGACCTGGCGGGCGGTTCCCTGGGGGAAGTCGGGATTGGCGAGCGGGCCGTTGGGCGCCAGGGTGAGCGCGGCGCACAGGGCCGTGACGACGAAGGCACCGAACCCGGCGGTCGCGGTCACGACGGCCGGCGGGATGCGGCGCCCGCCCACGAACGGGATGCGGTGGGGAAGCCGTTCGCCCCAGGGGCGGACCAGGGCGAGGGTCAGCAGCGAGGCGGCCTGCGAGGCCACCGACAGGACCAGGACGTAGACGAGGATGTCGGTGCCGGTGTACATCGCTGCGAGCTCGCCCGTGAAGCCGACGTCGACGCCGAAGCCGAGCGCGAGCCGCCACAGGCAGGACGGGACGGTACACAGCACGGTCGCCCAGGCCGCCAGAACGGCCCAGCGGGGAACGGCGGCGGTCATCGGGATCTCCTCGAAGGACGTGGGGACGGGTCGATGGACTGACGATCCCGCACCCCGCAGGCGCCCCGCCTCGGTCCCAGTGGCGAACCCCCTCCCCCGAACGGGGGAGTCGTGGGTCTGGCCCAGGTTTTGTGGTCGGTGACGCTCGGTGCGGGGCGCCGCAGCTACCGTCGCCCCGCACCGCCGAACGACTGGCGCACCGTCCGCTGCCCCGGCCAGCCGCACAGTGGGTCGCCGTGGTGGGCTGCGCCGGTCCACCCTGGACGGCAGGACTGGTCGCGGTGGGTGACGCCGCACTCGCCGTCGACCCGCTCTCCTTCTCCGGGCTGCGGCACGCCCTCGACCTGGCCAGCCCCGCCGCCGCCGAGGCCACGCTCGGCCTGCTGCGCGGCGACGAGCGGCCGGCCGACGACTACGCGCGTTCGGTACAGCACGCATTCCTCGAACACCTGGCAGGCCGTCAGTTCCTTCACGCCGCCGCCACCCGCTACCACGCTGCCGCCTTCTGGAGCCACCGATCAGACCTCGCAGGTCCTGGGCATCTGTGACGCCCAGGACCAGTCGACCGCTCGCAGCTCAGCCCGTTGCCTGCCCATGGTCTCCTTCCGCCTTGGGGTTGGGCTTCCCAAGGCGGAACCGGAGCCAGTTCGTCGGGTCGGTCACAGCAGGGGTCTGACAACCGCTCGGGCGAGGGCTGCTGCGCATGCGCGCGGGGCGGCGGCAGCACCCGGTCCTTCGGCGTAGTAGCGCAGGAACGCCTCCTGGAAGCACGCGCCGATCAGCAGGGAGGCGGACGCGGCCGGGTCGGCGTCCGGCGCCACGCGCCCGAGCTCCTGTTCGGCCCGCAGGTAGGCGGCGAAGCCCGCGACCGCTTTCTCCGGGCCGCCGCCGTGCCGGCTCATCGCCACCCGGTGCGTGGCCATCCGCTGCGGGTCCGCAAGCAGCGCCCCCAGCATCGGGATCGACGCTTGGTAGAAGTCCAGGACCGCGTGCGCCAGTTCGGCGAGGTTGTCCTCCACCTCGCCCGCGCCCGGGCGGACCGAGACCCGGGAGAGGCCGGGCACCCGCTCTTCGAGCACGGCGAGCAGCAGTCGCTCCTTGTCGCCGAAGTACTTGTAGAGCGTGGGTTCCGAGACCTTCGAGGCCTGGGCGATCTCCTTCGTGGTGGCCTGTGCGACACCGCGTGTCCGCAGGATCTCCGCAGCCGCGTCGAGGATCCGCTCCCGCGTGCTCATGGCGCCTCCCTCCTCGTCCATTGACAGGTTAGTGAACACTAGCCACCATAGGGGCTAGTGTTCACTAACCCCCTCTGGAGGGCACATGCGCATGACCGTTTTCGGTGCGACCGGCGCCACCGGGCAGCACCTCGTCAGCCAGGCACTCGCCGCCGGCCATCACGTCACCGCCGTCGTCCGGGACCTTGCCCGTCTGCGCCAGGCGGACCACCCCCGGCTCGAACCGGTCACCGCCGATGTCATGGACCCCGACGCGATCGCGGCCGCCCTGCGCGGCCGGGACGCTGCGACATCGGCCCTGGGGCCCCGTACCAAGGACGACGTGTCGGTGTGCGCCGACAGCGCCCGCGCGATCATCACGGCGATGCACACCGTCGGCACCCGCCGCCTGGTCGTCGTCACCGCCAGCGGCCACGTCGTCGACTCCGGCGACGGGCCGTTCACCCGCACCGTGGTCAAGCCGCTGCTGCGGCGATATCTCCGGGAGGGGTTCGCCGACTTCGCCCGCACCGAGCAGGCCGTCCGTGCCAGCGGCCTGGACTGGACGATCATGCGGCCGCCACGCCTCACCGACGGCAGCCGCCGCCCCTACCGCACCGCCGTCGACCTCAACGTGCGCGGCGGCATCACGATCGCCCGCGCCGACCTCGCCCACGCCGCCCTTGCCGCTCTGGCCGACCCGGCCACCGTCCGCCACACCGTCGCACTGGGGTACTGACCATGAGGAAACCGGGCACGAAGAAACGCGTCATCATCGCCCTGTCCCTGCTGCTCGCCGGTCTGCTCGGCGCCGCGGGAACCGTCGGGTACCTCACCTTCCTCCGGTCGCCCACCAACCCGCCGGCCGAAGCCTGCGCCGAGGGGCGCAAGCAGGGCGCAGGTCCAGTCGTCGTCGCGGCCGGCGCCAGCATGACCCAGGGCACACAGGGAGCGGACTGGGTGGGCGCGCTGCGCGACCGGCCCGAGTTCCGGGGATACGAGTTCGTCAACGCGGGCGTCAACGGCAGCACCAGTGCCGACCTGCGGGCGCGGGTCGATGCCGATGTGGTGGCGTGCAACCCGGACGTGGTCACGCTCCTGGGCGGTACCAACGACGTCCGCAACGGCGTACCGGTGGATCAGTACAAGGAGAATCTCGGCGCGATCGTCGACCGCGTCAGAACCCGGACCTCCGCCCGGATCGCGCTCATGTCCCTGCCGCCCCTCGGTGAGGACCTGAATGCCGACATCAACCACAGGCTCGACGCCTACAACGCCGCGATCAAGGAGACAGCCACCCGCACCCACGCCACCTACCTGCCCGTCCACGAACAGATGGCCGACATCCTCCGGCAGCGCGGCAACGACGGAGCCTCGTACGACTTCAGCTTCGCCCTGGCCTACCGCGCGGCAGCCGAGCACTACCTGCTCCGCCGCAGCTGGGACGAGGTGGCCCGCGGCAACGGCCTTGAACTGCTCGTCGACCACATCCACCTGAGCGACCGGGGCGGAGCGATCGTCACCGGCCTCGCCGCCCAGTGGCTCTCCGCAGGCGACGGCCCCGCGACGAGCCGGCCGTGAACCAGAGCCCACAGCATCCGCCCGGTGGGGCCGGCTCCTCGCCATCCTCATCGATGTCGCTGTCGGCGGGGAGCGGGGTCTCCCACTGCGGTTCGGGCTCTGGCTCGATAACGGGGAGACTGTGCAGGCAGGAGCGGTGGCCGAGCACAGCGCGCTCGACAGCATGAGTGAGGTTGCGCCAAAGGTGGAAGCGGTCGGCGACCTGCAGTGCCTGGGGCGCCGCAGTGCTGGCGGCCTTTACTGGTGGAGTCGGGTATTGGCCCGGTCCCGGCAGATCACCTCGACCTGCGGCTGGCCGGCGAGCCAGGGGCCGAGCGTGGCCGCGTCCCGCTCGGGGAGTAGATCCAGGACCCGATGGGAGATGGCGTCGATGATCACCGTGCCGTAGACGTGGCCCTTGCGCAGCGCGAAGTCGTCCACCCCGATCGCCGTCGGGGCACCGACGGGCTGGTCCGGCAGCTCCATCACCCGCCGCAGCAGCGTGCTGCGGCTCCCACGCAGACCCAGCAGCCGGGCCATCCGCTCACCGGCCCTGCCCGCGAGAGCCAGCCCCACCGCGGCGACCGACGAGCGAAACCGCTCGGTACTCTGCCCGTGACGGCGCGTCAGGCCCTCAATCTGCTCGACGAACGTCCGCCGCGGCACGACTCGTCCGGGCAGGCAAACCGGCGCACCCGCAGCACGAGCACGACCCGCCGTCCCGCGCTCGGCAGGTCGGCCGGGAACCGCAGGTAGGAGCCATGCACTCGATTCGACCAGGCGCCGCAGCCCGGGCAGTTGGCGCCGCCGGCGGTCGATCGCGCCTCCAATCGCACCACGGGACCGGCCGGCTCCACCCGGACAACCGCCACCTCCGACACCGACGGGAACAGCAACTCCCTTAGCAGGGAACACGATTGCGTCACAACCCCCGACTGTCAGCCACACAGAACCCGAGCCGACGACTTTCAGTCGATCTACAAGCCCGGCCGACCACCGATATCCATCACGCACCGTCACCTGTCACACAACTTGGGCCAGACCCGGAGTCGTTGATGTGCTCGACGACCCGGACGGTGGTCGGCTGCGTGGTCCCAAGGAATGGGGCGCCGCCGGGCAGGCCGCCCAGGAGCGCGGGCGGCCTCCTGCGAGCGCCGCCGCGCGCGTGGTTCGGCTTCTGCCTTCGCCGCGGCCCCTGCACTACCGCGGGATCTTGCCTACTGGATCTCCTGGCGTGTCTGCTGTGCGGCGTCGTGGCCGGCCCGGCGCAGGTCGTCGGCCGCCGCTTGGGCTGCCTCCTGGCCGGTGTCCTTCGTGGTCTGCACGGCTTCCTGTGCGGTGGACCTGATGGAGGCTGCGGCTTGGGCGGCGGGTTCGCGCATGCCCTCCTTGACGTCCTGGACGATGTCGGTTGCGGTCTGCTTCACGGGCTCGATGAGTTCGCTGCCGTGCTCGCGCAGTTGGGCACCCGCCCGTTCTTCGGCTTCGGAGACCGGGAGGAGCGCTGCGGCGAGCATCCCTGCGCCGAAAGCGACGAGTCCGGCCGCTATCGGGTTGCCGCGGGTGCCGCGGCGCAGCTGGGCGGGGGCCTGCTGGACGGCTTCGCTCATCTGGGAGGTGGCGTCGCCGACGGCGTGGCCGAGGTTTTCGGCGGTGCGGGTGGCGGTGTCGGCGGCGGTGCGGGCGGTGTCGCCGGTGCTGTGGGTGGCGTCCGTTGCGGATCCCATCACGCTCTCCTTCACACTGGTCAGTCGCTTTCGGGTGGCGTCGACGCGGCGGTGGGCGATGCGGCGCGGTGCCATCCGGTCGGCCAGGAGGTCGACGTTGTGGGCGAGATGGGCGCGGCGTGCTTCCACGTGGCTTCTCAACTGGTCGGGTGTCGTGCCCACTGGGCGTCCTCCTTGAGCGTTGCGATGGTCTGTTCGGGCTTGAGGTTCACGTTCCTCAACCGTTTGCGGCCTGCGGTGTACAGGCAGGCGGCAGCGGTTGCCCACAGTGCCGTGACGATGAGTGCGGCCCAGGCCAGGTCGATCGCGTGGCCGAGGGCGAACATCGCGGTCAGGCTGATGAACACGAGGACGAGGTGGCCGGCGTAGCCGGCCCCGGCGAGCATGCCGCCCGCCTTCCCCGCTTTGGCGGCCTCGTCCTTCAGCTCGACCTTGGCCAGGTCGATCTCCTCGCGCACCAGCTGGCCGAGGTCGTTGGTGATCTCGGCGATCAGCTCGCCGACGGAGGTGTCCTGGGTTCCCGTGCCGGCCGCTGCGGCGGGCGGGGCCGGGCGGGCCGAGGGGGCGTCGGCCCGGGTTCGATAAGTGGATGTGGCGGGTGGCCGGTCGTAGGCGGTGGCCACGGCTCACCTCCCCGGTCCGGCTCGGCCCGTCGGCCCGGAGGCCGGGGGAGCAGGTGTACGCTCCTGCGCGTATTCGGGCGTCATGTGCGGGGGTTGCGACTGGCCGTACTCGTTGTACGGATCGGTGACCGCGTCTGCGGCCGAGGCCTCCCTGGTCACCGGCGTGCGCGGTGCAGCGTGCGTGCTGTGCCGGGGGCTCGCTCCGGCGGGTGGGGTGCTTTTGGGGCCGGCCGCCTCGGCGGGCGAGGGGGCGCCGTTGGTGTCCGATGCCGCACTGACCCCCTTGCCTGTGCGCCCGAGGGCGAAGCCGGCCAAGGCGGCGCCGGCGAGGAACAGTGCGGGGCGGCGCCGGGCGAAGTCCTGCACGTCGTCCAGCAGACCTTCGGGCCCGCGCTGTTCGAGGTGGTCGGCGATCCGCTGGCCGCCCTCGGCCAGGCGCCGTACGGCCGTGGTGGCGGGGGAGTGGGGCTCGCCGTGCTCCCCCATCTGCTGGAGCTCGCGGGCGAGGCCGTGGACGTTGTGCGCCAGGCGTCGGGTCTGTGTCCGGCTCTGCTCGCGCACTTCCTCGCGCAACCCCGTGGCAAGGTCGCGGGCCTGCGAGAGCGCTTCGCCGGCGACGTGTGCTGCCTGCTCCTGGGCCGTGTCCGCCACTTCGGAGGCCTGCCGGCCGGTCGCGGCCGCACCTTCGCCGACCTTCTCCTTCACGGTGTCTGCGATTGCCGCCGCTGTGCTCTGGTCCGGACGGCCGGGACCTGTCGTGTCACTCAAGACCCCTCCAGGGTCGAGTCGGGTCGTTGCTCGGCCACGACGCCTACCCAAGCCCCGCGCGCCCTACCACCGACGCCCCGATTCGGGTGCGGTGGTAGTCGCTGTGAACAGGCGGCGGCGCCGCCGGTCCGGGCGGCGCATTCCTCCTGAAGCGCCGCCGCCTGCCCGGAAGGTCCCGGGATGGCGCGGCGCGGTACCCCGGCTCCGTTCGGCAGGCGATTGATCCTGAACCCCATGAGCGACTTTCCTGCCCTGCCGCCTCCCTTCCCGCCCCTGTCCGGCCGCCATCCGAGCGGTCCTGGCCTGGCCTACCTGCGCGCGGTTGCCGCCGCCCTCGGCCCGCACACCGAACCCACCCGCACCAATGACACCCGGACGGGCTGGCTCGGCGAGCACGAGGTGGCGCTGCGCGAACTGTCCATCCATGCCCTGCCCTGGATGCTGATTTGGGACCAGGTCCACGGCTGGCAGTACCACCACCACGGGCTCGACGACGACCGCCGCGACGACGGCCCCGCGCCGCGCTACCGGCTCGTCGAGGGCGCCATCGTGCCCGCCCCCACCGACGCCGCCCGCGCCGCCCACCTTCTCGCAGCCGGCCGTCGCTGGGACCTGCCCGTCCGCGCCTGCGAAGTCCTCGCCCCCTGCGGCACCCGCCTGTCACCCGCACTCCAGGACATGCTCGCCGACGGCGCCGTACGCCCCGACACCGCGCTGCGCCTGGCCGCTTTCGAGGCCGCCGAGGTCGTCCGGCGGGAATGAACTCCCGGTAGGCGGCCTGCGCCTGCGGGCTCGGCGGGGCGTCGGTGGCGGTGGCGGTGGTGAACCAGGATGGAAGGACGACCGCGGAGGTCTCAATGCCACCGGCGGCACACCCCTGCCCTGAGCCGGAACGGTCGGGTCTCCGTAGGTGTCACCGGGCGGGGCGCGTCAGCCCGAAGCGCACGCGTCGCACACCGTCGGAGAAGTGGACGAGCGGCGCGTCCGCGGGATCGGGCAGGCCTGCCGCTCCGGTCATGTCCTGGGTGATCGCGTGGTCGGTCGTGCCCCGCAGCGGCCACGGCTCGTGGTCGACCGGTGTGTCCCACAGCACGCCGAGATGGTGGGTGTAGGCGCGCCAGCGGGAGGTCAGCCAGACCTCCAGGCCGTCGGGTACCAGCCGGGGCCCGGGGCGGAGCGAGACTCGGTAGGAGGCGGTGCGGCCCATCCGGCGCCCGTGGTAGTCGAGGAGCCCGCCGGCCTCGTCCGCCTCCAGGTGCGCGAGCCGGTACGGGGCGCCCAGGAGCGCGTTGGCGGCGACGATGAACGGCAGGTGGGTCGCGTCGAGGGAGAAGAACCACAGGCCGTCGCGCCCGTGGGGGCCCCGGACGTAGGTGCGGACATTGGTCTCCCGGAACGTCTCCGAGGCCAGCGGGAGGAGAGCGGCGACCCGCACCCGCGCCATGGTGAACGGGGTCAGCCCCACCCACGCCCGTCCCGCGTACTGGTCGACGGTCAGCCCCGCCGGCAGCAGCCGCTGGACGGCATCGGGTGGGTAGGCCCAGTGGACGAAGGCGATGCGCAGCCACGCCATGCCCAGGGCGGGGATGGCGATCCGCTGCTCGGGGTAGTGCGCGGTCATGACCCGCGCGTGCCCAAAGCCGTCGAGTTGACGCCCCGGAACGAGGTGTCCGGATTGCCGGAGGCTCCCGAAGTGTCCGAGAGGGCGGGGGCGTCAGGAGGCGGCGCGGCGGCGGGGGTCGGCGTGTTTGAGGGCGTGCCGGAGTTCGTCACGGCTCATGGCCGCGCGGTGAGGGCTCGAGGTCGGTGGCGCGTTTGTGGAGCTCGGCCTAGGTGAGCTGTTCGAGCTGCTGCTTGCCGGTTGCGCCGAGGCCAGTTCGACGCAAGGCCCCGTCCGGGCTGTCAGGGCCGGTCGTCGTGGTGCCCGCACAGCCACGCGAGCGCCGCGAAAGCGCCCAGCAGCCAGTCGGTGTCCGCCACGCTCCGGCCCGTGCCCATCCGGATCTGCACCTCCGCGGCCTGGCACTCCGCGAGCAGCTGCGCCCGGCAGGGCCCCACCGCCCCCACGGCCTGGGCGGCTGTGGCGGGTGCCAGGTCGCGGGTGCCCACCGCCCACCGGTAGGCGTGCAGCATGCCCTGCTCGTAGTCCGTCCACGGCCGGCGCCGTATAGAGAGCTCCTCCAGCGCCGCGAACACCTCGCTCGCCGGGCGCACCCCCACCACCGCTGCCGTCTCGTCGGTCGTCATACGAACGACGCTACGACCGGGCAGCCGCACGTGTGCGGCTGCGTTGCGCCGACCGGACCGACCGCCGCGGCGCGCGATCGAGAGGCCCGTTGGCGGCTACGGGGCAGCGGCGTGGTCCGTGGGGGAGTGGGAGCGGGGGCCGGAATCTGCGTGCCCGTCGACCTGCCGCAGGTCGGGGGGCTGCGTGGCGGCGGGTGTGTCTGCGTCGAGGGTGATGTCGGGGTCGGTGAGGAGGGTGAGGAGGGCTTCGACGGGCAGGCCGCCCTCGGCGGGGTGGCGCAGGTGGGTGTGGGGGGCGATGCGGTAGCGGTTGCGGCGTCCGTCGCGGGTGTGGGTGAGGTAGCCGTCGCGCTCCAGGTCCCCGACGACGGCCTGGACGGCGCGCTCGGTCAGCCGGCACACGGCGGCGATGTCCCGCAGGCGGGTGCCGGGGTCGCGGGCGATGGCGGCCAGTACCCGCGCGTGGTTGGTCAGGAACGTCCAGTTCTCCCGTGCGCGCGCGGCCGGAGGCTCGGTGTGTGCCATACCCACCATCGTAGGATCCGTGGTTCCGGTTCTGCCATGACTGAATCACTATTCGTGTATCGGTTGACCGACAAAGCGGATCGGATCACCCTGGAAGGGCACCCAGCGCCGAGCAGGAGTTCCCCGATGCCCGCCGATCCCTCCGCCGACACCCCCCTCGTCGACACCGAGGCCAGTGCCGACCCGCCCGCGCGCACCCGCATGCGCCTGGCCGACACCCTGGTCCTCGACATGACCACCGGCCCCGACCGCACCCGCGCCGCCCTCCACGGCGAAGTCTTCCTCGACAACGCGACCGCACTCCACGACGCCCTCGACAAAGCCCTCCACACCAGCGGAACCGGACTCGACCTCGACCTCGCCCCCCTCACCTTCTGCGACAGCACCGGCCTCAACACCCTGCTGCGCCTGCGCCTGGCGGCCCTGGCGGAGGGCCGCACGCTGACGGTGGTGGCGGCCAGCCGGCAGGTACGGCGCCTGTTCGAACTCACCGAGACCACCGATCTGTTCACCCCGCCTGTTCGCGGGAGCCGAAACCCGTGACCACCCTCTCCGACCCACCGCGATCCCCGCCGACGACCACGGCCTGGGCCGTCGGCCTCCACTGCACGACGGCCGGCTCCAGTTGCTGCTGCGCCTGCCGGACGGGCGCACTGCCGTCAGCGCACCCCTCACCGCCGCGGAGGGTGCCATGATCATCACTGAGACAGCGCGGAGCATGCCGGGTG
Organism: Kitasatospora sp. NPDC054939; assembly: GCF_053610105.1. Lineage (NCBI taxonomy): Bacteria > Bacillati > Actinomycetota > Actinomycetes > Kitasatosporales > Streptomycetaceae > Kitasatospora > Kitasatospora sp. NPDC054939. The sequence continues at coordinate 31,056 of NZ_JBSGXP010000054.1, forward strand.
CAGGGCGTCCATGATCCTGGCCGGGGTGCCCGGTGCGGGGGAGCCCCAGGGAGTGGTGAGGCGGGACCTTTCCGCATTGCCTGCCGCGCAGCCTTTCGGGTTTGCTGGTGTACGGCCTTGTCCGGCGGGTCGGGCAGGCCTTGGTCATGCCCGGTCGTGCTGTTCCTGGTGGTGCACGACGGTCCAGGGCAGTAGGAGCCAGCACAGGGCGAACCACGCGAGGACGGCTGCGCTGAGGGCCCAGGCGAGTGCGGTCGTGTGCAGGGCGGTGCGCAGGAGCAGGAGTAGGGCACCGGTGATGGTGAGGGCGAGCAGGACCAGGCCGGTGGTGATGAGGTGTCCGGCGACGCGGATGAGTTCGGGCTTCATCCCGCGTCCGGCGAGGAAGCGGTGGAAGGCGACGGGGGCGATGAGGGTGCCGGTGGCGGCGGCGCCGAGCAGCACGGTGGTGACGTAGAGGTGGCGGTCGAAGTGCGGCAGGTCGGTGAATCGGGGCATGAAGACGACGGAGAGCAGGAAGCCGAAGAGGATCTGCGCGCCGGTCTGGCAGACCCGTACCTCCTGCAGCATCTCGTTCCACAGCCGGTCGGCCCGCTCGGCCGGCGTCTCGTCGCGGTCGGGTCCGTTGCGTGTCATGGTTCCTCGGTCCTCTGAAGGGCTCGGGGCGCCTGTGGCCACGGGGTACTCTTCGGCTGCGCCGGGAACGGGGACGTCCTGTGGCGGTGGCCGCTGGTGTCCGACAGTCGAGAGGGTAGCGGGCCGGGTTCGTCAGGTGTTGGCGCTGGGCACCTTGAGCGGGTCGCGGGTGGCACTCTCCTTGGCCTCGGCGAGGCGTTCGCCGAGTTCGACCAGGCTCTTGCGGCCCATGGCTTTGCGGACTTCGGGGAACCAGTCCTGTTCCTCTTCCTCGACGTGGTGGCGTACGTTCTCCATCAGCACGGTCATCTTCGCGTCGAACCGCTCGTCCTGCGGGTCCATCCCGGCGAGTTCGGAGAGCATCCACACCACGACGTGGTGCTCCTCGATGCTCTCCAGCACGTGGTCCTTCGTGTCGGGGGCGGCCTGGCGGGCGGCGGGGTAGAAGACCTCCTCCTCGATGACGGCGTGGACGGTCAGTTCCTCGATCACCTGGTCGGCGATCTTCTTCTTCTTCTCCGCGTACGCATTGTCGCCGGCCTTCTCGAAGGCTTTGAAGAGCTTCTCCACGCTCTTGTGGTCTTCCCTCAGCAGAACGATCGCGTCCATGGGCAGTCCTCCGGGTGTGACGGGCGGTCGGTGGCCGGTGGCACTGGTACCCGGCGCGCGGACCGGTACACGGGCGGGCTCGGGCCAACCACCCGTGTGCCGCAGCCCGCCGCGCGAACGGACCGGCGCGCGGCCAGACTCGCCCCCGTGAACCACCCCGGCCCACCCGAGGGAGACCGCCTACCGTGAACGACCAGCACACCCCGCAGGACCCGACCGAGCAGCATCCCCAGCCGCCGTTCCCCGAACAGTCCCAGCCGCACCCGGGCAGCGGGGAGGAGATGGAGCCCCGCCCGGACCACGGCGAGAGGAGCTACCGTGGCACCGGCCGCCTGAACGGCCGCACCGCACTGATCACCGGCGCCGACTCCGGTATCGGGCGGGCCGTCGCCCTCGCCTTCGCCCGTGAGGGGGCCGACGTCGCCTACCTGCCCGCCGAACAGGGCGATGCCGAGGAGACCGTCCGCCTCGTCACCGACGCGGGCCGGCGCGCCCTCGCCGTGGCCGGCGACCTGTGCGACGAGGACTTCTGCGCCGACCTGGTGGCCCGCACCACCGAGACGTTCGGCGGCCTCGACGTCCTGGTCAACAACGCCGCCTACCAGATGTCCCAGCCCGAGGGCCTGGCCGCGATCACGAGCGAGCAGTTCGACCGGGTGATGAGGACCAACCTGTACGGCATGTTCTGGCTCACCCGCGCCGCCCTGCCCCACCTGCGCGAAGGCGCCTCGATCATCAACACCGCCTCCGTCCAGGCGTACAAGCCCAGCCCGCACCTGCTGGACTACGCGATGACCAAGGCCGCGATCGTCGCGTTCACCCAGGGCCTTGCCATGCAGCTCGCCCCCGCGGGCATCCGGGTCAACGCCGTCGCCCCCGGGCCGGTGTGGACGCCGCTGATCCCGGCCACCATGGACGAGGAGAAGGTCGCGCACTTCGGCGAGCAGTCACCGCTGGGCCGCGCCGCCCAGCCCGCCGAGATGGCACCGGCCTACGTCTTCCTCGCCTCCCAGGAGTCCTCCTACATCACCGCGGAGATCGTCAACGCCACCGGCGGCACACCCCTGCCCTGACGCCTCCCACCCCGTCCCACAGGTACGCCTGCCGGATCGGACGGGCGCCGCCGGTGTGGCCATGCGCAGGATCACGGTGGCGCCCTGTCCTCGCGCCTGCGCGGCCCGGGCCCGGTGAAACCTCATGCGGAGTTCCCGCCCGGTTGCGGTGCCCGGGGAGGTTCTCGGGTTGCCGGATTCGGGCGGCGGGGGCGGAATCGGTAGGGGGCCCGGCATACGGGTCGGCCGCCGGGGAAAGGCGAACCGGCCACCGGGCAGATCCGACGAAGCGAAGGTGAGTGCAGCGATGAGCAAGGTGCAGGAGTCGATCGACGTGGACGTGCCGATCAGCACCGCGTACAACCAGTGGACGCAGTTCGAGGACTTCCCGATGTTCATGGAGGGCGTCGAGGAGGTCACCCAGATCGACGACCGCCACAACCACTGGAAGACCAAGGTCAAGGGTGTCACCCGGGAGTTCGACACCGAGATCGTCGACCAGGTCCCCGACGACCACGTGGCCTGGCGCACCACCGGCGGCGATGTCCGGCAGACGGGCATGGTGAGCTTCGAGCCGATCGACGCGCGCCACACCCGGGTCATGATGGAGATGGACTTCCAGCCCGGCGGCATGGCCGAGAAGGCCGCCGACATGGCGGGGATGCTCGACCGCCAGGTCAAGGGCGACCTGCGCCGCTTCAAGCACTTCATCGAAAAGCGCGGCACGGAGAGCGGCGGCTACCGCGACACCCTGTGACCAGCACCCCCCGGGACCCCGCCGCCACGCGGCGGGGTCGTCCAGTGGTTTCGAGCTCTGCCGTCCTCAGCGGTACCAGTGTTGTAGCCGGGGCCGGAGACTCGCGCGCCGATGACGCGGCGCGGTGCACCGGCTCGGACCGGAGGGCGACCGATCCTGACGTCCATGAGTGACTTCCCCGCCCAGCCGCGTCCCTCCTCACCCGTACACGGCCATCTGCCGAGCGGGCCTGGCCTGGCGCACCTGCGCGCCGTCGCCGCCGTGCTCGGCCCGCCCACCGGACCCGCCCGCCCCGATGACAACCGGACGGGCGGCTCGGCGAGCATGAGGTGGCGCTGCGCGAACTGTTCTGCCCGGTCGCCGGAGGGGTCGACCGCCCGGTCGGGCGGGTCCGTCGGCTCGGCACTCTCGTGGGCGCGGCGTAGGAGCGTGTGATGACCGGCGATCTTGTTCTTGAGGTCTCGCGTACCGAGGACGCCGCGGTCCTCGCCCCGTGCGGCGGCATCGACATGGACAACGCGGGCCGCCTGATGGCCGCGGTCCGGGAGGTCCTCGCGACCTATCCGGTGCCGCCGCTGATCGTTGTCGACCTCGGCCGCCTGGGCTTTTGCGACTCCGCCGCCCTGAACGTCCTGCTCCAAGCCCGTCTGGCCGTCCGGGCTGTGGGTGTGGATCTGGTGCTGGCCGCGCCCCCGCCGCAGATGGTCCGCCTGCTGGACCTCACCGGTACCGGCGAGGTGTTCACCGTCCGGGGGAGCGTGGCCGCGGCCCTGGGCGACGGCCACCCCGGCGGGGGGTGAGGGGCGTGACGGCGCCTGCGCGGTACGTGGTGCTCCTGCCTCGCGGCCCGGGCGGGTCCGTACCGCCGGAGGTGGTCGTCGTCCACCGCACCGGCGAGAGGACCGCCGACGGCGCCCCGACTGCACGGACGACACCGGCACGTTCCGGGTGGAGATCGCGGCGGGAGCAGCCCGGCCACACCGGGCAGCCGCCGGCCGACACACCTGTCGGCACGCCGTCCTACGGTCCTGACCCGGCCGCTTGCCACCGTCCCACCGACGGGTGCACCCGTGCGCAGCCGGGCTGCCGTGTCGGGTTGCCTGTGGCCGTAGGCGGTCTGGCTGCTCGACGGATGCGAACGGGTGGAAGGCTGCGCGGGGGCGGGTGCGTGGGCCGGTGCGGGGGGAGGCTCGGGCGGGCATGAACTCGAGGACGGAACCCACCGCCGTCACGGACCATGCCTCGGGGCGTGGGTGGCGGCGAGGTGCGTGCCCCGCCCGGCGGCCGAATCTCGGCCGGCCGGCCCGTAGGTACGGGATCGGAAGTATTACCGTTTTATCTGTTTATGTCGGCTTTATGGGGTAGATGGTGGGAAGCACTTCTTCTCCGGAGGTCATCATGGCGTCAACCCACCGTCCACCCATCGAAGAGCACCCCGACCTGAGGGAGCTGCGCGCCCGGCACGACCGCGCCGTCGCCACCCCCCGGGCCCAGATGATCGAGGCCCTGGCCCTCATCACCGGCCTGTACCTGGCGGCTTCGCCCTGGATCTGCGGGTTCAACGGCTTCACCACTCTGGCCGTCACCAACCTCGTCACAGGCATCGCCTATGCCCTGCTGCTGGGCGGGCTCGGCAACTCCTACGAGCGCACCCACTCCATGGCCTGGGCCGCCGCCGTCCTCGGCGTCTGGACCTGCGTCGCGCCCTGGGTCGTGGCCGGCGACGTCGCCCGCACCCGCTCCATCACCAGCAACCTCATCGCCGGCGCCATCGCCACCCTGCTCGCCCTCGCGGCCGCCACCGCCGCCCGCGACCGCGACACCACCCGCCCGGGAGCCGGCGACCGCCGCAGCCGCCGTCCCGTGCCGGGTCTCGACGACCGCTGACCAGCCGTCCCCAGCGCTGCCGGGAGAGCCTCACCGTCCTCCCGGCGGCCGCTTTCCCCCCAGCGCCGCCGGGAGGGCGACGACCTCCCCCTCCCGGCGGCCCCCGCGCATGCCGGCACCCGCGACGGGCATGCGCCCACTGTCCGTGACCACCTCGGTCGAACAGGAGAGACGATGAGCGCCAGACCCGAACTCGAACCGGTACTGCGCGGCATCGCCGAAGCCGTCCGCGACCGCGACGACCACGTCCTGCGCCGCCTGCTGGCCCGTCTCGCCGAACAGGCCACCACCGAGGACCTCTACGCCCTGCGCGACGCCCTCCCCCGCCTACGCACGGCTGACACGAATCCGCGACCCGCGTTCGGGAGCCTCAGGCAGGCTCGCCCTCGCGGACGGGCCGGTGGCGCAGCAGGGTGACCTGGTCGTCGAAGACCCGGGTCTCGGCGAGCGTGAGGTGCAGCCGCGGCCGGGGAGTGGGGAAGACCGGCTTCCCGCCGCCGAGCACCACGGGGTGCACGAGGATCCGGTAGTCGTCGATCAGCCGGTGCTCGGTGAGGTGGGCGGCGAGCGCGGAGCCCCCGAACAGCACCATGCGGGCGCCGTCCTGCTTGAGCCGGGCCAGCTCCTGCGCCGCGTCGGTGGTGATCACCCGGGTGTTCCAGTCGGCCTGCTCCAGGGTCCGCGAGACGACCAGCTTGGGGGTCTTGCGCCACAGCGGTGCGAACGCGAGGTCGTGCGCGTCGGTGGAGATCTCCTCGGCGCGCGGCCAGTAGCCGGCCATCATCTCCCACACCACCCGGCCGTAGAGGAAGACGTCGGCCTCCGCGGTGAGTTCGCGCGAGTAGGCGGAGAGTTCCGGTCCCATCACGGGCCAGTCGAACTCGCCGTCCGGTCCCTCGATGAATCCGTCGAGCGACTGGTGTACGAAGTGGGTGATCGTTCCGGTGGCCATGGTGGTGGTTCCTCTCCTGCGGTGGCGGGCGCCTCGATCGGGCCGCGTGAGTACGATCCCGCGGCGCGGTGTCCGTGATCAACGGACGATCGGTCAACAGCCGTTTAGCCGCGCTCCACGATGACGGCGGCCGGGGTGACGACTCGGTCCGGTCGTCCGCCCGCCGTGCCGCTACGCGGGGGCGAGGACCTCGGTCAGGGCGCGATGCTGTGCTCGCCGTACCCCGCCTCGGCCGCCCGGCGGACCAGGTCGTGCAACGGGGCGAGCCAGGCCGTCTCGACGTTCGTCTCCTTGCCCAGCTCCTCGTCGTACGCCGCGCCGACGACAGCTCGCTCCGCTCCCCGGCCAGCACCTGGGCTGGGGTGGTGTCGCGGCGTCGGCGGATTCGGACTACCCGTCCGCGTCGAGGGTGTCGGCGGCGAGCCAGTCGCGTCGCTGAGTGCGGGCCCGCGCCGGCGCCCGCTTCGAGCGCGGACACCTCGTCGAACGCCCGGGCGGTCCGCATCGCATGAGGCGCATGGCGGCAGGGCGTGAAATGCGATGGACACGGTGATCACAGCGGCCGTACCCTCGCCAGGTCCCAGCCTTCACACGTCCGAAGGGGTGCATTTGATGACGGTCCAGGTACTCGCGGCCAACCCCAGTCGGCCGCACTGCCCAGCCGTTCTGACCGACACGGACCGAAGGAACCCCTGTAGTGGATCTGCCACGTAGCTTCACCATCCGCGAGAGCAGCCATCGCATCTGCAACCCGTTCACCAGCGAGAAACTGGCCATCCTGGGTCAGGCCATCAGCCCGTCGCCGGACACCCGCATGCTCGACCTCGCCTGCGGCAAGGGCGAGATGCTGTGCACCTGGGCCCGGGACCACGGTGTCGCCGGCACCGGGGTCGACATCAGCACCGTCTTCCTCGACGCCGCGCGCGGGCGGGCAGTGGAACTGGGCGTTGCCGACCGCGTGGGCTTCGTGCACGCGGACGCCTCGGGCCATGTCGCCGACGATCCCGTCGACATCGCGGCCTGCGTCGGCGCCACCTGGATCGGCTCCGGTGTGGTGGGCACCGTCGAACTCCTGCGGCGCAGCCTCGCTCCCGGCGGCACGATGCTGATCGGTGAACCGTACTGGCGCCGTGAGCCTGAGGACCAGACCGTCGTCGAGGGCTGTCACGCGGCCCGCAGGGACGACCTGCTCACGCTGCCCGAACTGCTCGAACAGTTCGGGGACCTGGGCTGTGATGTCGTCGAGATGGTCCTCGCCGACCAGGACAGCTGGGACCGGTACGTCGCGGCACAGTGGCTCAACATCCGACGCTGGCTCGACGCCAACCCCGACGACGAGCTCGCCGACGACATGCGCGCGGAACTCGCCGCGGCACCCGTCCTGCACGCCAAGTACCAGCGCGAATACCTCGGTTGGGGCGTGTTCGTCCTGATGGACCGCTGACACACCCCTCCCGGTGAGCCCCGGCGCCACCTGCCGGGGCTCACCCGCCTGGACCGCACCGGCTTGGCCGGAGACTCTACGGTGTGACTGTGACCGGCGGGGTCGGTCGTGACTACGTTGAGTGCGGTGGCGAGGGGCTGCGGATGACCGGTGGACGTGGCGACGCTGACGATGTGGGACGCACGTTGCCGGTGATGGCGGACGCACGGGTCGGTGAGCCGGCTGTCGAACGCGGCCGCGGCCGAGGCGCTGGCAATGACCGATGCCGTGGAGTGGGCCTCCGACTGGTCCACAACAAGGGCGCGACCACGCTGTTGACGCATCGTCAGGCATCGCCCGGGATGCGGCCCAACTGCTGGCCCTGGACAAGCGGATCGGCGGCCTGGACGAGCAGATCAAGGCGACCTTCCACTCTCACCCGCAGGCGAGCATCATCGAAATCAATGCCGGGCATCGGGCCGATCCTGGGCGCTGAGTTCGTCGTCGCGGCCGGCGACCTGTCCGCCTACGCCGACGCCGGGCGCCTGGCTCCGCGGCAGGGGCTGGTCCCCGATCCGGCTCGCCCTGTGGGGGCGGGACGAGGATGCAGCCCGGGAGCTCTGGCGCAGGGCGGCCCCTGAGCTCCGCCGGGACGACCCATGAGTGGGCGCTCAGTCGCGGTCGGCGAGTTCCTGGGCCAGTTCCGCGCAGCGCACCCGGGCCGGGGAGAAGCCGTGGGGCAGCTTCGTGACGGCTTCGAACACGCTCATGTCACCATCCCTGACGCCGGTTTCCGCATTCTCTTCGGCGGCCTCCGGGTGAGTGGCGTCCAAGACGGTGTCGAGGAGGGCTGCTTCCTCCTCCTCGATCCCTGACTCTTCGATCACCGTCATCAGGATCCTCTCGAACGCGTGGCGCCGAGCGGCCGTTTCGGCAACGCGTGGGTCGTCGACGGCGACGGTGTCGTCGAGTGCTTCCTCGGCAGCGTCCACACGGTCGGACTCGGCCCGAAGCTCGGGATGGGTGGCCAGCGCGATGAACCGGGATGCCTGCACGACCGCGCCGAGGGGGCCGAAGATCCGCTCGGTGACAAGCAGCGTGTCCAGGTCCTCCTGGCGCAGTGAGCCCGCGGGAAGGTTCTTCAGGCGGCCGGTGACTGCCTCGGAGAGCAGGCCCGTCCTGCCGCCCTCGGCGCGCATCCGCCGCACCCGGGCCCGCTGGCGGGCCAGCTCCGCCTCCTGGGCAGCGAGGGCCTCCTCCAACCGGGCCAGGGCGGCCTCTGTGCCGTCCCCCTCACTCTCGCCGGTCCCGGCCACACCCACGGCGATGGTGAAGGCGTCACGGATGTCGCTCAGGGCGATTCCCGCCTCGGCCATCTTCCGGATCCACAGCAGCCGGACCACGTCCTGGAAGCCGTAGCGGCGACGGCCGTCGCCGCCCCGCGTGGGCTCGGGGATCAGGCCCATGGCGTGGTAGTGCCGGATCGCCCGCGGTGTCGTGCCCACGAGGGCCGCCACATCACCGATCTTGGCCTGACGCGAAACGAAGAAGGACATGGGCATCGGTAAAGGGCCTTTCACAGACGAACGAGGACGGCTCCACCTGACCACATGACGCTACGGAAGCTGCAAGCACGAGCCTCCCGCCGGCCGTACATACTGTCTTGGCCCGCACACGAGGTTCAGTCGTCCGAGGCAAGCGCGACTCGCCGGACCGACGTCTCGGTGACCGGCGGCGGAACCGCGGTGCTCCTCGCCCTCACCGCGGCCGCCACCACCGGCGGAGCCTGGTGCGCAAACCTCGGCCTTGAGGAACCGGGCCTGCGCCCCGTTCCCGCGGCCCCGCGGCCCCGCGGCCCCGCGGTCCGGCCCACCGGCTGCCCGTGTCCGGGCTGGGGCGCCGACGGCGTCGTGACGCTTCCGGGGGGTGCCGGGTTCGTGCGGGTCGGGGGCGGGACCGCGGTGGCGGTCTGCTCGGGGGTTTTCGGGGGCGGGTTGCCGGGTGGTGGCGCCGCCCCCGACGGGTTGGTGTCAGTCGCGGACCCAGAACTCGATGGACATGGGAGGGACGGTGATCTCCAGGGTCGGGGCTGCGCCGGGGTGCCGGGGGATGGGCGCCACGAGCGCGACAGTCATGACGAAACGGACTCCGCGACTCGCGACTCGTGAACGAGGCCGGGTTCAGGCCTGCCGGCGGGCGAGGTCGGCGCGGGTGGTGGAGAGTTTGGCCAGGACGCGGGCGACGTGGTTCTCGACGGTGCGGGTGGAGAGGAACAGGGCGGCGGCGATGTCCTTGTTGGTGGCGCCGGTGACGAGCAGGTCGCGGATCTGTTGCTCCCGGGGGGAGAGCCGGTCGCCGTAGCCGGCGCGGCCGCGCAGGTTGGGGGTTTTGCGGCCGAGTTCGCGCAGCAGGTGGTGGCAGCGGGCCGCGTCGGAGGTCGCGCCGAGGCGCTCGAACGTGGCGAGCGGCCCGGCCAAGCGGGTCTCGGTCTCGGCGGGGTCGGTGCGGGTGCGCACGGCGTGTTCGGCGGCGAGGGCGGCATGGTAGGGGCGGCCGATGTCGGTCCACTGGGCGGCCGCGAGATCGAAGGCCGCCATCGCCGCGTCGGGACCGCCGGCGCGCAGCAGCAGGCCCCGGCACAGGTGGTGTTCGGCGACGGCGCCGGGTGCGTCGCGGCCGTCGGTGGCGGTGGCGTGGCGTTCGGTCAGTTCCCGGGCTTCGGCGGTGCGGTCGAGGGTGAGGAGGGTTTCGACGGCGGTGGGCAGGAGGTCCCAGGCGTGGGCCCAGGCCTCCTTGCGGTCGAGGAGGTCGAGGAAGTCGAGCGGGTCGGTCAGCGTCCGCCAGGCGGACTGGGGGTCGCCTCGGGTGAGGTGGAGGCGGGCGGTGCCGGCGGCGGCGCCGAGCGAGTCCAGGTGCAGGCACTCGCGGGTGAGGACCTGCTCGAAGGCGGTGGCGGCCTGGGTGGTGCGGCCGCGGGCGGCGGCGAGGAGGCCGCGGACGGTGGCCAGCAGTCCGCCCGAGTTCAGCGGGCTGTCCGGATGGCGGTCGTGGAAGGCTTCCAGGCCGCGCTCGGCCTCGTCCCAGCGTCCGGCCTGCCAGTCGAGCACGACCTGGAGAGAGCGGAGGTGCAGGCCCAGCATCTGCATGCGGGTGCGTGGCACCATCGCCTGCGCCTCGGCGAGGGCCACCGCGGCCGGCCGGTCGTTCCCGACGGCGAGTGCGCCCATGACACCTGCACTCAGGAAGACCGCCGTGCCGTGGAGCACCCGAACGTCGTCGCCCTCGCGGGGCAGCTCCGCCACCAGCCTTGCCGCGGCCGGATCGGCGGCCACGCACTGCTGGGTGAACCTGCCTCCGCCCGGTAGGTCAGCACCAGTGCCGAATCGGTGGGCATGTCGCGTGCGAGCAGGAGCAGCAGTTCGCGGGTCGCCGCGTCCGCCCAGTGGAGGTCCTCGACCACGAGCACCGCCGGCGCCACCGCCTCCAACAGCGCCCGCACCCCCGACACCACCCGGAACCGCTGCATACCCGAACCGGAGGAGCCCGGCAGCGGCTCGGGCGGCGGTTCGGGCAGTGCACCGGCCAGGTCCGGCAGCAGCGGCGCCAGCGCCCCCGCCGAAGCACCCAGTTCTTCCACCGGCGGCAGCCACGGTCCGATGCGGCGCAGCGCGTCGACCACCGGTCCGTAGGCCAGCGGTTCACGCAGCGGATGGCAGCCTCCCGCCAGCACCCGCAGACCCTCGGCTTCCAGCCGCGCCGACGCCTCCGCGACCAGCCGCGACTTGCCGATCCCCGCCTCGCCCTCCACCAGCACCACCGCCGGACGCGCCTGGGACACCGCGCCCAGCAACTCCCGCATCTCGCGTTCGCGACCCGCGAACGCGCACCCCTGAACCGCGGGGAAGGACGCTCCACCGCCCAGCCCGTTCATGCCCAGCTCCCATCACCACCGCCGCCCCACAAGGGCGTGACAGACCGCAGCACCGGATCGATTCCACCGTAGCCCGGCCCGCAGCAGACCGCCGAGACGCACGCCCCCGTCCTGGCCGTGACCCGGCCGTCCAGAACCGTGCATCGCTCACGGAGCGCAGTTCAGGTGGGAGGCCACAGACGGCTGACGTCCAGGAATCGGCGGCGGCTCAATGCCTGCACGGGGGGCGGTGGGCCGGGTTGCCGGGGGTGGCCGTACGCTGGGCGTCCCCATGCACCGAGGCGTGGACATCATGGCCGAGGAGAGCGATCGTGGCACAGGGACGTGGCGGCATCAGGGGTGCGCGGATCGGTTCGGGTCCCATGGGGGAGTCCGAGCGCGGCGATCTCGCCCCTCGTACAGCGGTGTCGTTCTGGTGCGGCAACGGCCACCGGACCCAGATCAGCTTCGCGATCGAGGCGGTGGTCCCGCAAGCGTGGGACTGTCGCAGCTGCGGTCTGCCGGCCGGCCCCGATCCCGATGACGTGCCCGTCGCCCAGGGCAACGCCCCCTACAAGACGCACCTGGACTACGTCCGGCAACGCCGCAGCCAGGAAGACGGCGAGATCCTGCTCAACGAGGCACTGGCCAAGCTGCGCGGGACTCTCTGAGCTCCTGGAACGGCGCCGCGACCGGCTACCTCACCAACGGTCGGCGCCCCCGCAGTACATGCTGACCAAGTCCTCACAGGCGCTGTTCATCCCCTCCACGCCGTGCTCGGCGAGCTGCGCGAGCTGCCCCGGCGTGCCTCGCATGGAACACCCGGTCATGGTCAGGGTGCACGGGGCCAGGGGTGTGAGCAGCGCAATTTCCGCCCGGGTCGCGGCCAGGCGGACCGTCACCAGGACTCCGGCCGCCGGGTCGCCGGGCCTCCCGGGGGACACCCGGGAGGGCCACCCACGGGCCCGGCCGACAGGTCGGTCCGCCCCTGCGGGCGCCAGGCCGCCGGCGTCTGTTCGACGCGGATGTCCCTCGGCCCGGTCTCCTCCGGGGGCGTCTCCTGCAGTCTGCGCCGGAGTTCAGGACTCACCGGCGCAGACACCGGGCGGTCTACGGCCGGCGGGTGGGTTTGGCCAGCAGGGCCTCGGCGGCGGCCGTCGCGACGACCTCGGCGACCGTGGACAGGGCGGGCGAATCCAGCTTCCACTGCTGCCAGTACAGGGGAACGTCCATGGGCCGGGCGGGTGCGAGTTCCACCAGTCGGCCGGACCGCAGCAGCGGCTCGGCCTGCGGTTCGGGGACGAGGCCCCAGCCGAGCCCGGCGGCCACCGCGTCCCGGAACCCGTCCGAGGCGGGCACCAGGTGGCGGGTCCGCCCGGCGCCCGACTGCCCCCGGGTGAGGGACCGGACGAACTCGTCCTGGAGCTCGTCGCGCCGGTCGAAGACCACGGTGGGGGCTTCGCGCAAATCCTCGGCCAGGTCTCCGGTGAGGTGACGGGCGGCGAACTGCGGCGTAGCCACGGCCAGGTAGCGGGCCAGCCCGAGCCGCCGCGCGGTGCAGCCGGCCACCGGTTCGGGCGAGGAGGTGACGGCGGCCATCACCTGGCCCTCGCGCAGCAGGGCGGTGGTGTGGGACTCGTCCTCCCGGTACAGCTCGAAGAAGATCGGCGGGTCCTGCGGCACCCGGGTGAGCGCGGGCAGGAACCAGGTCGCGAGGGAGTCGGCGTTGACCGCGATCGGGACCCGGGCCGGGCCCTGCTCGGCCGCCAGGCCCAGTTCGGCGCGGGCGTCGCGTTCCAGGCGGGCCAGCTGGCGGGCGAAACGGACCACCACCTCGCCGGACTCGGTGAGCCGTACCGGCTTGGTGCGCAGGAGCAGGACCCGCCCGGTGCGCTGCTCCAGGGCTTTGACGCGCTGGCTGACGGCGGAGGGGGTCACATGCAGGGCGGCAGCCGCGGCGTCGAAGGTGCCCTCGTCGACCACCGCGAGCAGGGTCCGAACCTGGTCCAGGGGAAGCTCGTCCATAAGTACAGCTAAGGTTACCTAAGAATCTTTAGCTGTACTCATCGATACGCGATCCATACGGTCGAAGCCATGAACAGCAGCACCATCGCCGCCGTAATCGCCGGTTTCGGCACCGGGCTCTCCCTCATCGTGGCTATCGGGGCCCAGAACGCATTCGTCCTTCGCCAGGGCGCCCGCAGGCACGCCGTCCTCGCGGTGGTCGCCATCTGCGCCGTCTCGGACGCGGCGCTGATCGCGCTCGGCGTGACGGGGGTGGGCGCGGTGGTCACGGCCTGGCCGGCGGCGCTGACCGCAGTGGGCCTGATAGGCGGGGCATTCCTGCTCTGCTACGGCTTCCTGGCGGCCCGTCGGGTGCTGCGCCCGGATCCGGCGGCCGCGCTCACCGGCGGAGGACCGGAGGCGGGGTCCGTCCGGCGAGCGGTCTTGACGTGCCTGGCGATGACCTGGCTGAACCCGCACGTGTACCTCGACACCGTGCTCCTGCTGGGCTCGCTCGCCTCCGACCGCGGCGACCTGCGCTGGGCCTTCGGTACGGGCGCGGCGATGGCCAGCCTGTGTTGGTTCGCCGGCCTGGGCTTCGGCGCCCGGCTGCTGAGCCGTGTCCTGTCCCGGCCGAAGGCCTGGCGGGTGCTGGACGGACTGGTCGCGGCGACCATGCTGGCGATGGGCGGGATGCTGGTCGCCGGCGCATAGGGCGACCTGGCCGCCGGACGGATCCCGCAGCAGCCTCGGTACGCCGGTTCCCCCGATCGCCGCACTGATCGGCACCCCGGCCGAGTCCGTCGAACGGTGGATCGCCTGCGTGCCCACCGCCGCCGCGCTGCCGTTCAGCGTCCGGCCGACGACTTGGTCCGGGTACGTTGCCCGCGGCCAGGTGCCCGCCCCGGAGGACTGCATCGGGGCCGCCAGACCGCCACCAGGGATCGTGCAACTCGGGACGGGTCGGCTGCGTCGTGGATCACATGAAGACCGTGACTGATGATCAGCGGACCGGGCAGGGGTGGCCCCGGTCCTTGGCGACTGTGCTGGCGGCACCCGGGCTTGCGGCAGGGGGTACGGTGCTCGGCACCTCCTGGACCGTGCAGGCGTGGGCCGACTGCCCGTTGGGCAACGACGCGGCCGCGAACCTCTCGCTGACGGTGTTCACTGTCCCGATGGTGTGGCTGTTGATGACCGTCCTGCTGGCGGTGATACACCTGCGGCTCCGGGCGACCACCGATGCGGGGGAGTGGCCGTTCCGTGCCTTCGTGCTCGTCCTGGCGGCGTTGGTGTTGATGGTCCTCTACCGCGGAGGGATGAGCTCTCCACTGCCCATCGAGCCCGGCGGGACATGCATGGAGGGCTGGCCGGTCTTTCCCTTCACCGGCAAGCCCGGTCCCGGCCCCTCCTAGGAGACGCCCGTGCCGTCCTGTTCACCTGGTGGTCGCAGCGGCTGCTGCCCGGCGGACGCGTCCGCTGGAGCTGCTCGACCTTCTTCCTGAAGGCCGCCCAGACGCCGAGCGCTTCGCCGAGCCAGTGCGTGAAGCCTTGGCCGTTCGCCGGGTCGGCCGCCGAGATGACGAACAGTCGGCCGGGATTCGGCGAGTCGGACCGCAGCCGTGGCGCTGGGAGCGCACCTGAACAGCGAGCTTGTCGGCGTTGCTCACGTCGGCCCTGGCGGTGGCCCGGGCATTCGGGGGTCGGTCGCCCGTTCGGCCGGGGCGCCCGCAGGTCCGGCGGGCACCCGGCCGCAGGCCCGGCTCAGCACCCTGGCGGCGTACGTTCCCACGACCCGGTGGTCAGCGGCGCTGTTCACCGAGGCGGTACACGGTGACTCCGCCGCCGTTCGCGACCGGAGCGTACCCGGCGCCGGGTAGGGCGTGGAGGGCGTCGGACTCCTGTCGGGCGGTGAAGAGCCCGTCCTGCGGCTGGTCGAACGCCGCGACCCATTCGGGCCTCACTCCTGGTCCGCCGGGGTAGCGGGGGAAGAGGTAGACCTCGGTGCGGGCGGTGAGTTGGGGGGGCGAGCGCGTTGGCGGCGGCCACCCGGGCGCCGTCGGGGATCCGGCGCAGGACGTCCCGTACGGTGTCGGCCGCGGGGTCGTGCTGCCAGGTGGCCGGGCGGGCGAGCGTGCTGAGGGGCTGGGCGGGCAGGTTCCCCGCGGTCACTGCGAGTGCGGAGCCGACGAGGCAGCGCACGGTCCACCGCGGCAGGACGCGTCCGGCGCGCAGCCGGGTGAGGGCGTCGGCGAAGGCGATGAAGACGATCGGCATCAGGATCGCGCCGTAGTGGAACGTGGTGCCCCAGTAGGAGGGGTTGGTGGACCAGAACCGCCAGGCCAGGGTCGGTACGGCGAGCAGCAGCAACGGGGAGCGCAGCGCCAGGAAGGCAGTGGGAGCCAGCAGCACACCGAGCGTGACCCACTTCTCGCCGGGCATCAGGAGCCTGGCCAGCGGGTTGCCGGACGGCCCGTCCACGCTGTTGAGGTAGGGGTAGACGCCGTCGGGGTTCAGCGCGGGGACGATGACCAGCACCACCAGGGCGAGGGTGGCGGCGGCCACGGCGGCGAGGGTCGCGCCCAGTGCGCGGCGGCCGTGGAGGAACAGACAGCAGCCGATGGCCGCGACCGTCGCCGCCAGGTCCTCCTTCACCAGCAGCAGCGGCAGCGCCCACCCGGCGGCCGCCGCCCACTCGCGCAGCGTCAGCCGTTCCAGGGCGAAGGCCAGCAGCGGCACCGCGAAGGCGATTTCGTGGAAGTCGAAGCCGACCGCCTGCTGGAGTCCGACCGACAGCCCGTAGGCCGTTCCGATGCCCGCGCCCGCCCACGGTCCCGCCGCCCGCGCCGCCACCCGGGTCACCGGGACGACCGAGATCGCGAGCAGTGCCGCCTGGGCGACCAGCAGGGTGAGTGGGGAGGGGGCGAGGAGGTAGAGCGGCGCGAGGGTGGTGAGAACGGGATGGAAGTGGTCCCCGAGCAGGTGGAAGCCCGGCCCCTTGAGTTCGGAGACCGGTGCTCGCCCGTGGGCATAGGCGCGTACGGCCTGCTCTAAGATGCCCAGGTCGAAGCCGGTCGTCTGCAGGTGCAGGTGGCGGGAGACGGACAGCGCGGCGTAGGCGGCGAACAGGACCGCGGCCAGGGCCCAGGGCAGTAGGGCGGCCACGCGCCGTGCGGGTGCGGGGGGCTGCCGCTGTTCCGGCAGGCGTGGCCGTTGCGGCGTGGTGGCCTGGGCCGTCGGCGGGGTCAGGAGCACGGGGCACCTCCTGGTTGCGAAGCCGCGCCGCGCAGGATGGAGCAGCGGTTGATGCCGTGCGGCTCGGGGGGGCGGGCGTGGGGTGTGGGGGTTGGAGGTGGTCGGCCGGCCCCGTCCTCGGCAACCTGCTGCGGCCCACCTACGCCGAGGCGGCCGGCACCCCCGGCTACCACCTCGACACGGCAGCGACCGAGCTCAGACCCGACACGGCCCTCCCCGGTTTCGGAGGAACCGGCGGGGGCGTCACCTACGGCGTCACGTACAACGGGTGGTCCCGAAACGGTCAGGCCTGGTACCCGCTGAGCGGGGAGTTCCACTACGTGCGCTACCCGGCCCACCGCTGGGAGCGGGAGCTCGGCAAGATGCGCGCGGCAGGCCTCGACACCGTCGCCACCTACGCGTTCTGGAACCACCACGAGAATCCGCAGGGAACCTGGGACTGGACGGGGAACAGGGACCTGCGGGCCTTCCTGGCCGCGGCCCAGCGACAGGGCCTGCTGGTCTGGCTGCGCGTCGGCCCCTACATCAACGCGGAGACCAACGACGGAGGTATCCCGTCCTTCGCCCTGAGCGGCAAGCGCACCGACGACCCGGGATATCTGGCCAAGGTCGGCTCGTACTTCTCACAACTCGCCGACCAGCTCCAAGGGCAGTTCGTCAAGGACAGCGGCCCGATCGTCGGAATCCAACTGGAGAACGAAGCATCGCATCGTGCCCTCTGCCTCGCCCTGGTTGTCCGGAGAATCCGCGAACCGGATCCCGGTCAGGCACGGCAGGCGGCCGTTCAGGTGCGGAGCCGGATGGCGAAGGCCGCGTCGGCCCTCAGAGCCCCGGTCGGTGCGTGCGCAGACGCTGCCAGGATGCGCCGCCACGCGTCCGGAGATGATGGCAGGCCGGACGCGGGGCGGCGTCCGGCTGCCACGTCCACCAGTCCCTGTACGAGTCGGCCCATGCCCATTCGGTCGATGGGGACCGGGACCACGAGACGGAAGCGGGGCCGGCCGTGCAAGGGCGAGTCGGTCGGCGAGCCCCGGGGTCAGGCCGGATGTCCGGCGTCGATGTCCGCGACATCGCCGAGGCGGAGCGGACCGCGC